>CAYNDI010000130.1:0-1576 GCA_964395955.1 uncultured Dehalococcoidaceae bacterium | reverse complement strand
CCGTCCCGGGCTTTTGAGTCTATCTCGCTTAAATCAGCAAAGCCTACCAGACTGGCGCCGTTTGAAGTTAAAAAGGAAAGCAGTTTATCGTTGAGTGCTGGCATGACGGGATAATGATAGCATGGTCACTCTTCATGGTACAACAGACTGTCTGGGCTGTAAATACAGCTTTGCCAGAAGGACATGGATTCGCTGTACAACCTGGCCAGCAGTACGTTTCCTTCGGCTTTTATATCGGTTTCAGTAAATAAATTACTCCATGAACCATCGAAAAAGAGAGACGAACTGCTTTCCAGCCGCTGCTTCAGGAGCGAGACATTTTCCCGAGCAATATCGGAGTTTGCGTGGTATATGACGATGGCAGTATAAAATCCATTTTCATCCTTGCCCAGGGCGGAGCCGAAAGTGAGGAACTTTTTCAACGGGGTCCCCAGTAATGTTAATTTTTCCTCTTCTGTTAGCCGGGTAAAATCATCTTCAATAGTAGATACGCAAAGATTTGCCATAGGTCCATTTCCTATAATGGCTGAGTTTACTTTTAAACCGGCCAGCGCATCAACCAATGAGCTGTATTCCGGTAAATCAGCCAGGCTCTGGCCTTTCTGCCGGCTGGCATCGATCATTAGCTTAACGTTTTCAAGGGACGGGTGGTAGAAGAGGTATTCGCCCGTAACCGCAAGGGGCTTGGCGCGGCCTAATATATCCACGTGAGGAGGCGTTAATCTGGCCTTAAGATTAGTCTTAAAACCATCACCCCAGCTATGTATCGTGATATTATTATATTCTTCGGTCTGATAGCGGTCTTTTATCTCTACAGGCCATTCATCTTGGTTACTTAAAGCGTTTTTCGTTGCTTCGGGGTCGAATCTGCCGATGGCGGCTACACCCTCGTTGGGGGACGTCCCGAACTGAATTTCAGCATCTACGTCGCCAATGTCATAACCAACGTATTTCTCTCTAATTGTTGAATGTTGAGCATAACTGCTGTAGCCGGTTATAAAAGAACCCGGTCCGGGCATATTCATCAGAATTTCACGAGGTTTAGTCATGATTTCTTCGGTAAGTTCTTCAAAGTTTGTAAAAGTGATGCCGTTATCTTTATAAAAAGAAGCGAAATCAACGAGGGTGAAATAAACCGGCGAGTCATCGCTCGCCTCACTCGCCGGCACTAAAGTAAGGAGTTCGGTGAAAGTATTCCTGGATGACGGGCCGGCACAGCCGGCAAACGAAGGTAAAATTAACATAAGGCTGGAAAACAGGAGGATAAAAGAGCTTAGTCTGTTTAGCTTAAGCATTTAAATTCCACTGTTATTCAGAGTTGGTATGATGGGAATATTATATCATCACGGCAATGGAGAAATAAAGGATCTATTTTACCTTACCCCCTGTATACCCCTCTCATTGCGAGGCTGGGAGAAGGAGAGGGGGAATACTGGAAAGAGAGGCTTCGCCTCTCTTAAACACTCCGTTTTATTTGTTGCCTGGTGAGGCTGGGAGAAGGAGAGGGGGAATTTAATATTATGAAATCCACCCCCTCAGTCCCCCTCCTTTGCAAAAGGAGGGGGAGGAACTACGG
>CAYNDI010000129.1:0-6792 GCA_964395955.1 uncultured Dehalococcoidaceae bacterium | reverse complement strand
AACGCCCTTAAAGCGGTAATTCTCTGTACCGGGGATTACGGTAATAATCCCTGGATGATGGAAGAATACTGCCCCATCGCTGCGGAAGTTTCGTTGAAACACAATATCTATATGACACGCAACAAGGACCTGGAAGAGGCCCCGGAACCGATTAATGTCGGTGACGGACACCAGATGGGGATGCTGGTGGGCGGAATCATGGAGCCGGGACCACACGCCCCCATGTCCCACGCCACCGTTCCGGTTACCGGGCAGAATGCCTTCCTGCGGGTGAATATCGATGGCGAACGATTTGAAAATGAAGATGTACCCGCCCAGAGCTGCGCCAACTCACTGGTGAAGCAGCCGGGCAAAAGGGTCTGGCAGGTATTCGATAGTAAATGGGAAACGGAATTGGCTAATATGGGGGTCGGTCTCGGCACTTTTTCCCAGTCTAATGATATGGTCCGCCAGCGCCTGTCGGAGGAGGCGGTTCAGGCGGACACCATTGAGGGACTGGCAAAGAAGATGGACGTTCCCGCTAAAAAGTTCAAGGCTACTATTGAGAGGAACAACCAGCTGGCGAGGATGGGCAAAGACCTCGACTTCGGTAAACGCCCCGACCGCTTTTTCACCGTGGAAAAGCCGCCGTTTTACGCGGGTATCATCGAGCAGCACATACTGGTGGTCCTGGGCGGTCTGAATACCAACACCAGTTTCCAGCCGCTGGATAAAGACCGGAAAGTGATTCCGGGACTGTACCTGGCCGGCAATACGGTCGGCAACCGCTTTGCCGTCGATTATCCCACCATGGCCGCCGGACTCAGCCACGGGTTTGCCTGGATGACCGGCCGACTTACCGGATTAAGCGCCGCCGCCGAGAAGGTGTAGAAGAATAAATAACAAAAAGTGATATTTATAAAGGAGGCTTAAGATGGCAATGACCCTGGAACAACTAGAAGCGGAAGTGACCAGTCTTAAAAAACAGGTCGAAGAGAACGCCTGGGCAAAGGATTATATTGAAATATGGAAGGTGCAGTCGCGCTACGCCCACCTGTACCACATCGGCAAAATGTCTCAGGTCCCGCTGCTTTTCGCCCAAAAGACACCGGGCGTCAATATGGAGATAGAAGACAGCGGCGTCTATGAGGGCATCGAGAGTATCAAACGGTTCTGGAGTACCGTCTTCAGTGAAAACAGGAAGGGTCCCGGTAATCTTGCCCTGCATATGACCGTCAACCCGGTTATTGAAATTAACCGCGCCCGCACTAAAGCCAGGGGCGTCTGGCATTCCCACGGCTTTTGCAGCTTCGTCGGGGGCGCTTTTGCCAAGCAGTTCCTTTGCCTCGGCAAGTATGACATGGAATATGTTAAAGAGGACGGGGAATGGAAAATCTTTAAATTCGCTTACCGGCTGACTTTCATGTGCGACTATGAAAAAGGCTGGATAGACGAACCGGTCGGCGCCAGTATTGCCGGGTCGCCGGAAAATATTCCGGATAAGCCCACTACCTATTTCATGCCGTACAGCCGGTACCGGATTAACGTAATGCAGCCGCCGCCGCCGGAACCCTATGACGATTAGTAAGTATCAGGATGCGTCGGCAGGCGTATAACGAACTCGGCGCCCAAACCGGGTTCGCTCCTGGCTTCGATAGTGCCCCCGTGCGCGATGACTATCTCCCTGGCGATAGCCAGTCCCAGGCCGAAGCCGCTCCTCACGTTGCTGGTCTGGTAGAAACGCTCGAACAGATAAGGCAGCTGTTCCGGCGGTATCCCCGGGCCGTTATCGAGAATGCTTACTTCGACGAAGCGATTATCAAGATTCCGGCCGACAATTTTCACCTCGTCATCGCCGGAACTGTTTTTAATAGCGTTGTCCAGGATATTGCTGAACGCCTGCTCCAGACGGTCGAAGTCACCCCGGATTGAAGTTAGTAACTCGGTATAGATTTTTATCTTGACGCCCTTTTCTTCGGCCTGCACCTCGAAGACTTCACGGCAGTGTTCGAGCAGCTCGTTGATGTTAATAGATTCGTTCTCCATCTTGAACTGTCCGGCCTGCATGCGGGCAAGTTCCAGTAATTCGTCTACCTGGCGTTTCATACGCTTCGACTCGTCGCTGATGATGGTGGCGGCTCTTTCTTTGGCGGCATCGTCACCGGCGGTGCCGTCGAGCAGTGCCTGGGCGAAACCATGGATAGAGGTCAGCGGGCTTTTAAGCTGATGGGATACATCCGCCACGAAGTGACGCAGCTGGGACTGCGAGCGTTTTATCTGTTCCGCCATCCGGTTGAACGTAGTCGCCAGGTCCTTGATTTCTTTTGGGCCGGCCACCGGTATCTCCTGATTGTATTGTCCCTCGGCCATTTTCTCGGTGGCGGTCTTAACCCGGCTGATGGGCAGGTATATGGAACGGGCTAATAATATGGCTATTATCAATGATATCGCCAGTACGATTAGTCCGGCTATCAGGAACGGCCAGGTAAGACCCAGCATTACAGTGGACGCTCTGGTACCGGGCATTGCCAGTAGCAAGGTGTCAAAGCGGGTAAGGTTCTGGGCGGCGGTGGCGGTGAGTGACACCCGGGTAAGTGGTACAGCGGCGTAGAGGAAGGTCTCGCCGTCGGCCGTTTCGAATTTCCCCTGTAAGACTTTGGTCAAATCTTGGGGGAGCTCGCCTTTTTCCACCTCAATGCGCTGGGCGTCATTGCCGGGTGTTATCTGGGTGGTGATGTTGCCTTTGTGGTCACAGAGTAAAATGTAAACATCGTTATCCCGGGCCTGTTCTTTCAGGTCGGCCTGCAGGTCGGCCGTCGTTACCTGCCCGCGCAGGAGCAACCTTGCCTGAACGGCGATGGGCGTAGCCATGGTGCTCAATTGTTCCATTGCCAGCCGGTCGCGCTGGCTTCTCAGGATTACCGTTGCCGAGATGGCTATCAGCACCAGGCACAGTACCACGATAAGGGTGTAAGTCAGGAAAAGTCGCCACCTCAGACTCATCTGGCTGCCTCACCGGGAATCATTTTATAGCCGGTACCCCGTAATGTCTCGATGGTAACACCGGCTCCGGCCAGCTTTTCCCTGAGGTGGTTCACGTGCACGTCCACGGTACGGGTCTCGCCATAGAAATCGTAGCCCCAGACAAGTTCCAGCAGCTTTTCCCGACTGAAGACCATGCCCTCGTTCTGGGCTAAAGTAGTCAGGAGGGCGAACTCTTTCGTTCTGAGCTTTACGGGCTGTCCGTCTACGGTGACGTCATGGCGGGAAAGGTCGATGCGCAGGTTGCCCATTTCTATTATATTGCCGGGACTGGCGCTCGTTTGATAGCGTCTCAGAATGGCTTTTATCCGTGCCACCAGTTCCCTGGGATTGAAAGGCTTGGTGCAGTAGTCGTCGGCGCCCAGTTCCAGCCCCACGATTTTGTCGACGTCTTCCTTGCGCGCCGTGAGCATTAATATGGGGACGTTGCTTTTGGCTCTTATCCGGCGGCATACCTCGAAGCCGTCAATGTCGGGCAGCATTAAATCAAGAACGACCAGGTCGGGATTATCGGCCACCCTATCAAGTGCCTCCCGTCCTTTTTCCACACACTCGACCTGAAAGCCATCGCGTTCGAGGTACATTTTAGCCAGTTCGAGTATATGCGGTTCATCATCGACCAGTAATATCCTGGGCATTATATCTCCGAATCATTAAATTTCTTTTATTATACCGCAGCATCAGATTATCTGCATAAAAATATAATTTATCCGGTAGACCCGGGCCGGTTCTGATATGCCGACCCGGGTCTAACTCTATATTCGTATCTCTTGAGTGAGTCTTACTGAAGTCCAACTTCAGACTCTTTCTGGAATCTAAGGGATTCTGGCTTTACGGATTCAGGTTGGAGCTCGGGAGGTTCCTTCACTACCAGTGTGGTAAATCCGGGTACGTAACCCCTCTTTACCGCCACCAGTATGTACACCCCGGCAGTATCGAATGTCGCGCCGAGTTTACCATGTTCATCGGTCGTTCCCAGGAAAGTACCGTAAAGGGAGACGATTGTTTCGTAGTCTTTCTCGGCTACGTCGGTAGTCTCGTCGTTCCGAAGGGCTCCTATCTCGTCACGCAGGGTTGCGGCTTCATCCCGGCTGATGGCCCAGATGCCCGCGCCTTCCACAGGGTCGTTACTCATCCGGTCGAAAACGCTCAGGGTGACCTCCCGGTCGACATGGGTGCGTGGCGGGGTGGCTTTGATTCCCAGGGCCTTAGGCTGGGTGTAGACCGTCATCGTGGAAAATCCGGGGTAATAGCCCCTCTTCACCGCGATAAGCAGGTAAGTGCCGGTTTCATCAAAGGTGTATTCGATCTTGCCGTTCTCATCGGTCCTGCCGAGGAAGAACCCGTAGGTATTGGCGAGGGTTTCGTAGTCCTTGTCTTCGGCTGACAGACTGGTGTCTTTTTTTAGCGCTTCGGCTTCCTGCTTCAATACTTCCATATTGTCGCGGGTAACCGCCCAGACGCCGGCGCCTTGGACCGGTTCATGGATTACACAGTCGAATACCATCATGCTTACCGGCCGGCCTGCCGGAGCGCGTTTCGGTGCTTTGATACCCAGGGCTTTAACGGTGTCCCGGATGCCGATGTGGGTAAAGCCGGGTCGATATCCGTTCCTGGCCGCCACCAGGATATACCTGCCGGCCTCGTTAAAGTTGCAGGCCAGTCTGCCGTCCCGTCCCGTCCTCCCCAGGAAAACACCGTGAGCATCCAGGATGCTTTCGTAGTCTTTATCCTCCGCGGGCTGGTCGGCGTTGTCTCTAAGCCAGGTCAGTTCGTCCTTCAGGGCTTCGTTGTCATCCCGTCTGACCGCCCAGATTCCCGCGTTGGGGAAAGGTTCCTGATTTTCCCTGAGGAAAGCCCTCACGGTGAACTCTTTACCCGCCGGGACTGTCCACGGGGCAATAATAGCCAGAGAGCCGCCTCCTGTCAGGCTTGCTGTTGTGGTCGGTTCCTCATCCTGAGCCATGACCGCCGGTACGGCGGTTAATAGAATGACAAGTGATAGAACCAGGGCTGCTGTGATTTGCCACTTCCTTTTCATTGTCTATGCCTCCTTATTTTTTCTGACGGGAACTGATTTTCATCCGGCCGGGGCCCTTCGGCCTTTTGTCCGTCAACTCCTGTCTTAATAAGGATTATAGAAGGCGAACTTTACCGTGGTTTTACGCGAATGTAAAATCCAGGTAAATTTTGTGAGGGGATGAAAGGGTGGGATGTTCGAGGTAGGGGCGTTGGTATAATATGGCTACTTGCACAAAAAACGCAATACAGTGTATATATAATACGATATTAATAAAAAGCATTCGTTTGGAGAAGAAAATGAAAATCAAAGCTGCGGTACTACGTCAGTACGAAACACCCATGGAGATTGAAGAACTGGAACTGGCCGAACCCCGCGAGCAGGAAGTCCAGGTAAAAATGCTGGCCTGCGGCTACTGCCACTCCGACCTGTCTGTCTTTCTGGGCCATATTCCCCAGGATGTTCCCATGGTGCCCGGCCATGAAGCCTGTGCGGTGGTAGAAAAAATTGGCCCCGGTGTGACCAAACTAAAGCCCGGCGACCGCGTTATCGGGTGCTGGATGGTACCCTGCGGTCATTGCTACCAGTGCCGGAGGGGACACCCTAATCTATGTGATACCAGCAAAGTATTTTTCCAGAACGGCAATCTTTTAGACGGTACATCGCGGTTGACCGATAAGAATGGTGAGAGGGTAGGGCTGGGCAGCTTCATCGCCGGTTTTGCCACCCACAGTGTAATGCCGGAGATCGGTGCCATACGCGTGCCCGACCATATCAAGTTACCTCCCGAACAGCTCTGCCAGCTGGGGTGCTCGGTGGCTACCGGATGGGGGAGCGTGGTGAACGTCGCCTGTGCCCGGGAGGGTAATACTATAGGGATATGGGGTTGCGGAGGTATCGGATTGAATGCCATCCGTTTCGCGGCGCTGCGTAACTGTTATCCCGTTGTCGCCGTCGACCTGGAAAAATCGAAGAAAGATATAGCCATGGAGTTCGGGGCCACCCATTTCATTGATTCCAGTAAAGATGACCCCATCCCGATTATCCAGGAGCTTACCGGGGGTGAAGGACTGGAGTTCGCCATTGAGGCTACCGGCGACCCCGGGGCGCAGGTCCAGGCATGGTATGCCATCCGTTCCAACGGCATGGTGGTGGCTATCGGCATCACGCCCATCGATTCGGTGACTGAAATACCCATGTTTTACGCGCCTCTTCATGCCAAGACGATAAGGGGCACTTTATACGGGGAGACCCATCCGACGGAAGACCTGCCGGCACTTATGGAAGTAATGAATACCGGGATTCTAAAAACCGATAAACTGGTCACCAGATTCATCAGACTCGAAGACCTCGATAAAGCACAGGATGCTATTTCGAAACGGGAAGTCATCGGGCGCTGGGTCATCAAATATGATTAAGCACTCCGGTTCTGTCCGCATTTAGTCGAAAGGCGGTAATATCACTCTTTTCTCTTATTTCGGTCTGCAGGGGAAGAAAAGTCAGAGTGGCTTCGTCACTCTCTCCTTAACTCCCCTTTTAGTGGTGGGGATATAACCGACGGGCTAAGCCGCGTATGCTGCGATGGCGACTCGGGTGGGAAAATATATCAAAGAAAAAGAGCTGAAGTTATCACAATCAAATGTACATTATACCCTTTCTTTATACATTGACGACTATAGATTCTACTGTTATAATGATTATGAGCATATGCTCATAATTTGGGAGGGGAAATGCCCAGACCATCAAAGTGC
>CAYNDI010000128.1:2220-6866 GCA_964395955.1 uncultured Dehalococcoidaceae bacterium | reverse complement strand
TGCATCATGCTGGGGATGCAGGGACTGGGTGGTCCCGGAGTTCACCAGTGCCAGATAACCTGGCACGGATTACCCCGGAGTGAGAAAGCGCCGAAAAACGTCCTTTACACTTTCGGGTCGTCAGGCACGGGTATCGAGTACGACTTCGAGAACCGGGTAATGTACCCGATGCGGGGCAACAGCCGCGTCAATCAGAGACAGTTTTTCCCCAAGACGATGTTCCACGAAGCCATTCTCAATCCACCGTGCAGCTGGTACGGCAAGAGTCAGTGCTCGGCGCCGCCCGAGGACCAGTTTATCCAGTATAAGTATCCGGCCGACGGCTGCCCCGAGATTCACATGGTCTGGACCGATAGCCCCTGTATGTCCACCTGCTGGAACCAGGGTAGTAAAAATGCGGAAGCCCTCCGGAGCCCCAAGATTGAGTTCGTCGTCCACCAGCACCCGTGGCTGGAAAACGATTGCCTCTACGCCGATATCATCCTGCCGTCCTGCACCACCTATGAGGTCGACGATATGATGCCGAACTACTGGCCGGGTCTGCAGTTCAGCAACGTGATGTTCATGAAACAGGCCATAAAACCCATCGGCGAATCTAAGAGTGACTACGAAATAGCTATAGAGGTTGCCCGGAAACTCGGCAAAGAGGAGCTGGTCACCGAGGGCAAGACCCTGGACGATTGGTTCAAGTGGACCTACGAAAGTCTGGGGCTGCCCGACTTTATTTCCTGGGAGGACTTCAAAGAAAAGGGGTACTACATGTTTCCGACGGCAAAGGACTGGGAAAAAGATCCTCCCGGATTCAGACCATTCTACGACAATCCCGAAAAGAATCCTCTCCCCACGCCTTCCGGCAAACTTGAGTTCTACTCGGAGAGACTGGCCAGAAACTTCCCGGATGACGAGGAAAGACCGCCGATACCGAAGTGGATTGAAAAGAGTGATTGGCATGATGAAAGGATTTCCAGTAAAAGGTCGTGTAAATATCCCCTGCTTCAAATGTCCAACCACGGTCGGTGGCGGATGCATGCCCAGTGCGACGATATCTCCTGGACGAGGGAAATCCCGACCTGCAAGGTCAGGGGCTGGGACGGCTATATGTACGAGCCTCTGTGGCTCAATCCAATAACGGCTGCCGAGCGGGGCATCAGGGACGGCGATATCGTCAGGGCATACAACGAGCGGGGGTCCGTTCTGTGCGGGGCGCGGGTATGGGAAAGAATCATGCCCGGGGTGTCGTACGTGGACCACGGTTCCAGGGTCGACTGGATTATACCCGGAGAACTCGACCGGGGCGGTGCCATTAACCTCATATCGCCGGAAAAAACCGTCTCCAAAAACTGCGTCGGTATGGCCAGCAGCGGCTATCTGGTCGAGGTCGAGAAGGTCACCATGGCCCGGATGGAAGAGTGGCGGCAGAAATACCCCGAATCATTCGAAAGAGAGTATGACCCTGCTTCAGGACTACGCTTTAACGCCTGGGTCAGCGGAGGTGAGAGGTAGCCTAATAAGGATTACAGGAAGCAACTGACGGTTTTTTTTATAATATTTAGTACACCACATGCGACAGTTCCCGAACTTCTCTTTGAGAAAAAGGCGGTGATTTTACATATACAGCGGTTGCTTGCACACCATCTCAATCCATCTTTAGGCCACTATCCAGTAGAGAATAGCAATCATGGTCCAAAATAGCGGAAATGATACGCGGAAGCAGCACGTCAACATGCATCCTGATTTGTTCCTCGGTAAAGGGCATGGCCGCAATGGTCGAGATTAGGGCTCCGAACCGATGTATCAGGGAGAGCCGATAGTCGTACATGGCATCATCGAAAGAGTAGTCCCGCACTCCATAGTCATCCAGGATTCTAAGATAGTCATGAAGAATGCTCATCTCGGTTGCTTTCCTGTCTTCTTGCGTAGGGCTTTGTGATAAGAAATACGCAACATCCCAGGTTCCGCACCCGCGTTTCACGAATTGCCAATCAACGACGAAAAGTTTCTCCTCTTCCTTCGTTCCAAACATCATATTCTCCAGCTGATAATCTCCATGAATTAACGTTTGAGGCTTCTGTGTGAACAGGTGCCGCGTTATCCGACCCTTATACTCACCAAGCATTTCACCAATCTTTATCACTTCGTCAGGTAATTGTGTGTTTACCTTCCGAAGGAAGGCAGGCCACAACTGCTCGCGAAAATGGGCGAGTTCAGCATCCCCGGGAATCTCCGTACCTGACAGCCATTTGAATTTATCAAGCCCTGGGCTCTCCCACCAGTGGGCGTGGAAATGGGCGATATGCTGAATAGCAATCCGCGCCTCAGTTTGCGAGCATCCTCTGGTTCGAGAGCTGATACGAGCAGGTGTTAGGTCTTCTAGCAGGAGGATGTGCCATCCTGATTTCATATCGACATTGGCATAGTAACATGTGGGGACTGGGAGGAGGCTTTCTCTGGCTGCTTCCTGGTAAAAGCGTACTTCCCGCTCATATGAAGCCTTGGTATTGGGACGATTGCGCATTTCGGGATTTGCAGAGGAGAACTTCGCAATCATCGTTCGCGGTCCGTTCATCTCCGGCGAGTTATATTCCAGTGCCAACCGGAAAATCTGCCCGTAGAATCCCTGCTTATCTGTGAGTGGAGAATATTCAAATCCGGTGACCGTACTTTTACCGATAAAGTTACCGGGCCGTAAGGTTTCGGTCAGCCATGCGGGAGTAAGATCCTCCGGAGAATGGGGGATTTTCAACATATCTCCTTGTGAATAGAAAAAAGCTACCTACCATTCTACCATACAGGAATGATTGATAGTTGAATGGGGGAAGAGTACCCCAGGGGCGAATCGAACGCCCGACACGCGGTTTAGAAACCGCTGCTCTATCCGCCTGAGCTACCGGGGCATTAGGCTAAAATTTAGTTTGTTAAGGCCATTATGTCTGCTATTGGCGGTAAATTGGCGTTATTCTGGGACACCTTGTTTTTTCCTGGCGGTAACACTTCGTCCAATAACGCCATAGTATCGCTTTGCTTGAATATACAGGTGGAAAATAGAGTAACGTTGATGCACTACGTTATTTTCGGGATAACCGGCAGAACCAGGTAGGAAGCGTATTCCGGGTTGTGGTGAACCTTGTGTAGTGTTGTTTTACTACTACAGATATGCAATCCGCCTGGTGCATTATCCATACTGGCAATTTCTATTTCAATACGGTGACCGGCTTTAAAAACATGCGACCTCGGTGCTAAACCTATAGCGTAGTCATATACCTTTCCCGGAGTTAATGATTCATTCTCAGTGTGTGGATGCCAGGGACGGCAGATCTCAGACTTAGTCTCATCAATAGCCCGATGTGATGCCTTTAGCCAGTCTTCCGTTAATACATATTTATGCAAACCGTATTCATCCACATCAGTAAGTGTTACGCGCCAGTTTGTATCCTCCTGATCGATTGAAGCATATAAGTAAATAGCCATCGGGCCGGTTACTTCAACGTCTTCATTCAAAGGTTCGGTGCTGTATTTGATGGAGTTTATCTCAGAGGTTTCATCAAGCGGTTGCTGCACAAAACAATCAGGTCCTTCGCTGAATATGGGAGGTTCTTTCATCAGGCGCCCCCGGCTGCGCAGGAAGTACTTTGTCCAATTTGTCCTGGCCAGAGGCCACTCGTTCTCAGTGCGCCAGACGTTGCTTCCGGTTGTAAAAATTTTAATCGGCGGTTCATCCATAATTCCATTGTCGATGCCTTTGAGCCAGTAATCAAACCATCGCAGAGCCTCATCGTGAGTCTCATGCCATGGACGTTCGTCACCCGGTCCCATGATCATCTTCTTGGGCACGTTTAAGTTACTGTAAACATACCAACCCCCTTTAGCCCAGAGTCCCGCCTGTGGTCCAGCCCATGGTCCACCGACGTAAACCGGAACCTTGATCTTGTCAAGTTTGGTGTACGGTGTCCTTTCCCGGTAGAAGGGCCCGTCGTTAGGATGGAAGAGGAAGTCGGCGAAAAGGGGGCTCTTAGTCGGGTATCTGAGTACGCTCCAGTAAATGCTGTATTTCCTGAGATCGGGGTCATTAAGCCTCTTCTGCCACAATTTTTCTAATTCATCTTTCGGCATATTTTTCAGGGTAGCCGAGACACAGTTTCTATTCGCGTAACCACTGCCGTGAGTCTGTCCCGGATCCATACCCCTCCCGCTGTATAAACGGTACATCATCGGATGAATAACGCCTTCATCGGTGGCAGCCTGACGGTAAACATCAAAAAACACTTCCCAGGGGAAGATAGCCTTAAGGTGCGGCGGTTGTTCAGCAGCAACGAATACCTGTACACAGGCAAAGTAAGATATTCCAATCATCCCTACGTTACCATCACACCAGGGCTGCTGGGCGATCCATTCTACAAGATCATAACCATCTTTGGGTTCGTTCAAATCAAACATGCCGATATGCTCTCCCTCAGAGTCCCCGCAACCCCTGACATCAGCAATAATGTGAGCATATCCTCTGCCTACTATCCGCTTGGTATCCCCGGCTTCTATGGTGCCATCCCAGAGGAGTGAATTAAGATGTGGCTGAGGTATCATCGGGAGTGCCTGCAGGTCCTTACCGTAACCTGACATCGCAAGCAAAGCAGGGAATCTCCCCTCGGCAT
>CAYNDI010000128.1:0-2210 GCA_964395955.1 uncultured Dehalococcoidaceae bacterium | reverse complement strand
GGTAGATATCGACCGCCAGACGTATACCATCACGCATCGGCACGAACACGGTTTCTTTGTTTTTGACATTATATGCAGGTTGCGGTTGCCGTTCCTCTTTCATGTTTCTCCCCCTTATACTACTTACCGTATTTAGGATAAATTATACTTTTATTTCCCTCATATGCTTATATCCTTCCAAGAAAAAGCTTATTTATCTCTTGACAATACACCTTGGCCATTACATGTTTATTCAGAAGATAAATGAGTATCCTAATTTTTGCAGGACAGTTTCCATCACCTTCCTGATTAAAAATTTTCTATAGGAGATTTCCTGTAGTATAAATCAATATTTATCATTATTCAAAGCAGATTAACCGCAAAAAGGAACAGTTATACTATCTGCTATACCATCTGCATAATCATGAAACGAACTAACCGGTTTCAATCCACGGTTAATCCTGCATATATCACTTTCTTTCAGTATTATTTCTCTTTCACTAATGTTGACAATCTGTTGTTCTCAAAATATATAATTACTGGCATAAGTAAGCATGGTAAGTAATGCTAATGGTGAAAGGAAGGAAGGAGACAATGTTACTAGAGGCAATGGAAACTACCTCAAAGTGGGACTATGAGACAGATATTGTTGTAGTAGGATACGGTGGGGCCGGAGCAACGGCGGCGATTGAGGCTTACGATAACGGAGCCGCCGTCATAATAATAGAGAAAGCATCCGTAGCTGGAGGAACTACAGCAATATCTGCCGGAGTAATTGTTGGTGCCGGAACATCTGTCCAGAGAGAAAGAGGAATAACCGATTCTCCCGAAGAAATGTACAAGTATTTTAGAGCCACTGGTCGAGGACTCGACGATTCTGATATGGGTAAGATTCTATGTGACAACTCAGCATTTAATATCGAGTGGCTCATAGGCATGGGTATGGAATTTAAATACCTCTATGTTTCCGGTGCAGAGGATTACCCGGAATATTCATCTATAACTCCGGTCAAACCCAGAGGGCACAGCACGGGCAGTGGAGGAGCATTTTTCAAAGTGTTAAAAAATGCTTGTGAAAAAAGAAAGATCGTCTGTTTGTATGAGACTAAACTCAAGGAAATAATTTCGTCCATTAAAGGAGAGGTTGTCGGCATCCAGGTGGAGAATAAGGGGAAGCCACTGCAAATCAAGGCCAGGAAGGCTGTTGTACTGGCTTGTGGCGGGTATGCTTACAACCCGGAGATGCTGAAGCAATACTCCTTCGATAAAGGTTATAGGGCAAAATACACCGGCAGTGTAAATCATACCGGGGACGGTATTCGTGCAGGACAAATGATAGGAGCCGACCTCAGGTGCATGGGGCAAATAGGGGCTATACCGGCTGTACAAAGGCCAGGTCAGAAAATAGCCAGAATAGCACACACCCCGGGGGACCCCAGTTACCACAGGGTTGATGATGGTCATTATGGCATTATCACCGTGAATAAAAAAGGAGAGAGATTCACCAACGAATCTGGTTACTATAACTATGTGGCTTATGACATGCTTCTACCTGGAAATCTACCGAACTATTTAATCTACGATGAGAAAGTGAGAGCAACCGGGCCGGCTAATTGGCCTCCCTGGAGTGGTAATAAAGAAAAGGATATTAAAGAAGGAACCACCAAGAAAGCAGATACAATCAGGGATTTAGCTAAAAAAATAGAGGTAGGCTCAAATGCACTGGAAAAGACCGTTACTAATTATAACGTTAACGCCGAAAAGGGTGTTGATCCTGAATTCGGGAAAACGCGAGATCTTACTCCTATCAATACCCCACCCTTTTATGCCTTTGAGCGGATTGTTGGTATACACTCAACGTTTGGAGGACTGAAAACTAATACTAAAGCACAAGTTATAGATGTTAATGGCCGAGTAATTCGGCGACTCTATGCGGCGGGTGAAACAACTGGCGGAACAATAGGATATAATTATCCCACCGCCGGTACTGCGATACAAAATGCTATATGTTTTGGCCGTATCGCTGGTGTGAATGCCGCTTCGGAGACTCCCTGGGAATGAATATGGACAATTAATAATATGCGATGACTAGACTTACTGTTCAATGAAGGATATATTAATCGTGAGTGTATGTATATAAAGTTAGAATCTACACTGTCTCCACGATAAAAAAACTTAAAAAACATACTATATTGATTCGGTCAATGACTCCAGCGTATTGGTTATTTATC
>CAYNDI010000127.1:0-6878 GCA_964395955.1 uncultured Dehalococcoidaceae bacterium | reverse complement strand
ATCGATAACCTCCCCGGTCTGGTGAACCCGAAGACCGGTCGCATACACACCAGCTTTAACCAGACCCGCACCACCACCGGACGACTTTCCTCCAGCGACCCCAATATGCAGAACATCCCCATCCGTGGTGAACTGGGGGGCCAGGTACGGCAGGCTTTCATCGCCCCGTCCGGCTCCAGCCTCCTCGGCGGCGACTACTCCCAGATAGATTTACGGGCTCTGGCGCACCTTTCTCATGACGCGAATCTCCTCAAGGCTTTCCAGGAAGATGCGGATATTCACTCGGCCACGGCTTCGTTGCTCTTCGGAGTGGACGACTCAAAGATAACCGCGGACATGCGGCGCTTTGCCAAGACGGTCAATTTCGGCGTTATCTACGGCATGAGCGACTACGGCCTGGAGCAGGCCACCGAGTTTTCCCGCGAGGAAGCCGGAAAATTTATTAAAGCTTATTTTGAGAAATATGCGGGTGTACGCAAGTACCTCGATGATACCAAGGAACGGGCGCGGCGGGATGGCTACGTGCAGACGTTACTGGGTCGCCGCCGCTATATCCCCGATATCAATTCGGCCAACCGCCAGGTTCGGGAGTCCGCCGAGCGCATGGCTATCAATATGCCGGTGCAGGGTACCTCCGCCGATATCATCAAGGTGGCGATGATAAACCTCTACCGCGAGATGGAAAAGCGAAAGCTGAAGAGCAAGATGCTGCTGCAGGTTCATGATGAACTGGTTTTCGAAGTGCCGGACGATGAAATGGATATTATACGTAAAATTGTGCCTGATATAATGGACTCGGCGGTAAAACTGGACGTGCCTTTGAAAGTTGATACCAAGTCCGGCAAAAACTGGGGAGAGATGAAGTAGATATTCATTCGATAGCTATAATGAAGAAAAAAATAATTATAGCGTTATCATCGTTTATTGTTGTAGTCCTGCTGGCTTTTGCATTCTGGCTGTTTTGTACCCCGGTCTTTGACCTGGCGATACCGCTGCCGGAATTTCCTCAAAATATCCGGGTTTACAAGATGATTAAACCGGATATCACAATCGAAGATGTTACTGAAATAGGCGCCAGTCTGGGTATGACAGGAGAGGTTGGGGAAAATGATAAGTCCTATCTGATGAGTAATAATGAGACCGGTGCGTTTTTGACGGTCTTTAAAGCTACCGGGGCATTTCGCTACCATATATCGTCCAGGCTGTTTCCCGGAGAAACGCCCGTTCTTCCTTCATACGAAGAAGCCGCGTTGATTGCGACCAATTTTCTAGCTGAAAGAGGTTGGCTTGACGATGGAGTTAAAATAAACAGTGTGGTGGTAGGAGGAGAAGCTAATGGAGTTCCATCTCATCTCCTCGTTATTTTTGACCGTCCTGTAGATGGATATCAGTTCCAGTTTGCGGCGGACAAAGACGCTCTGCGCATCGGCGATGGCGGGGAGGTGGTTGCCGTGTTTATCAATCCTGTAAAATATGAATTTTACAAGATGGCGGCGTTAAAACCGGTTAAACAAGCCTACCGGGATTTAAAGAAAACAAGAGATGAATTTACACAGGTTGGTACCCTTTGGGTATCCATTGATAGTGTTAGTATAGCCTACTGGTTAGATGGCGTGTTAAGCGAACAGGATTATATATACCCGGTTTACGTTTTTAAGGGGCAACGCCATCCTGGACAAGACAACTACACTGGCCGGGTTGAGGCTACTTATGAGTCTTCGATTGATTTTCCCGCTGTCGAATAACTAATATCTTGGCAACAGGTGGCAAATGCCGGAACTCCCCGAAGTTGAAACCATTAAAAACGAACTCCTGCCCCACGTCCTCGGCCGTACCATTACCGGCGTCGAGCTGTTCTGGGAACGCATCGTGCGGCGGCCTGCGGTCGATGAATTCCGCTCCCTTGTTATCGGCCAGCGAATCACCGGCCTTTCCCGGCGCGGCAAGTACCTTTTCTTTCACCTCAGCGGCGGCCGGGTACTGGTAATGCATATGAAGATGACCGGCTCGCTGCTGGTGAATCCGTCCGATACCAGGTTCACGCGCGCTATCCTGCACCTCGACGGTGGTGTCGATATGCATTTCTGGGACCCGCGCAAGTTCGGGGTGATGTGGCTGGAAGGGGACGAAAGCGCCGTGGTCGAAAAGCTGGGCCCGGAGCCGCTGGATGACGAATTCACGCTGGAAACGCTGGCTGAGATTCTGTGTAACCGTACCGCCCCCGTGAAACCCGTCATCCTGGACCAGTCGTTTATCGCCGGAATCGGCAACATGTACGCCGATGAAGCCCTCTTCGAGGCTAAAATCCATCCTCAAAGACCGGCGGGCGGTCTTTCCGGGGAAGAAGTCCATCGACTTTACGATGCTATCAGGAAGGTGCTGCGTAAAGCCCTGGAGAAAAAGGGGGCCTCCGTGCGTAACTATATCCGTCCCGACGGCACGCCGGGTACCGCCCACGACGAATTTAAAGTCGCTCACGGCGTCGGTAAGAACTGCCCGGACTGCGGCGCGCCCATCAGGCGTATCGTGGTAAGGGGTCGCGGCACCTATTTCTGCCCCGTATGTCAGCCTAAGCCCTAGTCATCGAGTCGGAAGGGCGGGTACTCGTCCGTCATCAGTGATACATAGGCTGCCACGCGGTATGACCAGCGGTTCATGCCTATGACCAGTTTGAATATATCCTCGGGGTATTTTCCGGTGAACAGGTTTGCTATAGCGGCGAAGATGGTAAGAACTGTAACCAATCCGGTATTATTACTGCCACCCTCAAAGATGCCGACTATTATATAGTGCGGGATAGCCAGCAGCCACCATTTCACCCAGATAAACCCTCGGGACAGCTTCTCCGGGTAGGCTACCTCCAGGTCGGCGGGATAGTCCGGGTCCGGGTCGAGGCTGAAGGGCGGGTATTTATCGGTGCCCAGGGCCTGGTAGCTGTAAAAAAGCACTCGCCACCACCAGCGAAGTACACCCACGTTGAAATCAAATAGACCCTTAGGATATTTACCTGTGAAAACGATAGCGAAAAACGCAATAATCCACACTACGCAGAAGGCTATCGTTAAAAAGCATAATACGAAGTAATGCGGGATAGCCAGCAGCCATTTAAAGAGCCATACCCATCGGCCTGGCGGTAAGGTTAACTCCCCTCTGATGTTAACCGGATAGGCCGGATTTTTCATCTCCATTTATTACCTCCTTAGTTGATGTAACATAGATTGCTACAGAATATTAGAAATGTGGAGAATTGTCAAGGAGGACAGGTTTACGAGGCTATAAGTCTGTGGGAGGGCAGTTACTCACCGTAAAAGGCAACCCCGATAAGTCCCGGTCCGGTATGTACGCCCATGACCGGCGTGAATTCGGTGATGAATATTTCCTCGCATTCGAATTGTGATTCGACCCTATTTTTTAAGGAAATAGCCTGTTCCAGGGCGTCGGCATGCATGACGGCTACATGCAGCGGCTGACCCTTCTTCACCATCGGCGCCATCAGCTTTATCATGCGTTTAGTGGCGCTTTTCATAGTCCTGGGCAGGGCTACGGTATGGGCGTCGCTGTGGTTAAGGGTGAAGACAGGCTTGATATTAAGAATGGAATTAACCATAGCGGCGGCCTGTGGGACGCGGCCGCTCCTGGCCAGATATTGCAGTGTATCGAGGGTTGCCAGCAGGTTTACCCTTGACATAACACTATTGGCAGCCTCCCTGACCTCGTTCAGGGATTTGTTCCCGGCGGCGGTCCGGGCGGCCGCCAGAGCGACGAGTCCCTGGCCGGCGGCGGCGGTAGTGCATTCCATTACCTCGATGGTCGCATCAGGGAGCGTTTCTCTAGCTATATCCGCGGCGACGTTGGCAGAGTCGAACATGGCGCTGAACTTGGACGGCTCGGTAAGGCACAGAATATTCTCCGACCTCTGGCTGGCTTTACGGTAGGCTTCGAGGTATGGACTGGGCGAGGAACTGGAGGTGGTGGGCGTTTTCTTCGCCTGGCGTAAAAGCGCGTAGAACTCGGTGGGGGTAATATCTATTCCGTCACGGTAGGCTTTATCGCCTATAATAAGCTGTACCGGCACTAACTCGATGTTATATTTATCCACCTGTTCCTGGGGCACGCAGGCAGTGGTGTCCGTAACAATAGCAACTTCCTGCTTCTGGCCGCTGCTTTCATTCATCTTTTTTGGTCTGCCAGAAAGTGTATTTTTTATCCACTATCAGTCCTTTTTTCTCTCCACCTCTGGCAAGTTCCGCCTTAAGACCCATCAGGGTATAACCGGCAAGGAAGAGGATAAGAAACAGGGGATAATATATGTACTCCGCAGGTTTATCGAAGAGCCAGGCAATCAGCGGTATGCAGGCCAGTCCGATCATCCCCAGCCGGATATTGCTGGTGGGTATGACGATGAGTATGGCAATGCCGAGGCCGATGGCGAACTGGACGGGCATAAAAGCCAGCAGCACTCCCATGATGGTTGATGCACCCTTGCCTCCCTGGAATTTCAGAAAGACGGGCCAGTTATGCCCCGCCACCGCGGCGAACCCGGCCACGCATATCCAGATTAAATCAAGTCCCAGCCACTTGGCGACGTATACGGTCAGCACGCCTTTACCCACGTCGGCGGCCAGGGCGATTATACCGAAGCCCGGCCCGACCTCCCGCCAGACGGCCAGGGCGCCGACGTTGCGGCTGCCTTTCTCCCGGATATCAATTCTCTTCCTGGTACGGGCGATGATATACGCGAAGGGAATTGCCCCCAGCAGGTACCCGATGATAATGGCGGCAAGAATATTAAAGACCAATCATCTCTCCTTCAGTCCTCGGGATAGAAGGCAACACCCACCGTTCCCGTGCCGCAGGCATAACCCATGACCGGACTGAATTCGGACAGCCACAGCTCGATACAGTTAAATTCAGCCGCAACCCGCTCCTTTAGTTTCTCGGCTTCTTCCAGTGCATAAGCATGCATCAGGGCGACGTGGATCGGACGGTTACCTACCTTGTCGCGCATCATCTGGAGGACGCGCTCGATGCCCTGCCGCCGGTTGCGGGCCATGCCGGCGAAGTTAACAAGTTCGGAGACGGTAAGTATCGGTTTTATATTCAGCGCCGAACCCAGTTGGGAGGCTATTTTGGGTATGCGCCCGGAACGGTAGACATGTTTTATCGTATCCAGAAACACAATAGCGTTAACCTTATCTCTGGTCGTCTCGGCAACGCTGATTACTTCCGGTATATCTTTATCTTCGGCGGCGGCCCGGGCGGCGGCTAACGCTACCATTCCTTCGGATGGGGTGGCTGTCAGCGAGTCAATGACCTCGATAGCAGTATCAGGGAGCTCGGTTGCCGCCATCTCTTTGGCCTTGCTCGCGGCATTATTCATCATGCTCAGTTTGGCGGAGACGGTGATACAGACGATACTCCGGGCTCTCTGGCTGGCGACGCGATAAGCCTGGAGACAGTCCTCCGGCGAAGCTGCCGAGCTTTTAAAGGAATCGGGGTCCTGGAGAAAGAGTTCGTACGCCTTGGAGGGGGCTATATCCACCCAGTCCCGGTACAGCTTGCCGCCGGCATAAAAATTAATCGGGATAATTTCAATGTCATATTCGGTTGCCAGCTCTTTGGTCAGGCAGGCGATGCTATCCGTGACGACGGCCACCTTTTTCGTAGACATACCTCCGAAGAGCGACTATTCAGGCCGGTTGTTCGGGGCGGGGCCGGATGCCTCTCTTTTTCCTCCCGGGCAATAACCGTCCGTGTTTGATAAGGTATCGTTCCAGAAGGGGAGGAGCCAGGAACAAACCCCACATTACCAGGACGAGTCCCAGGAAAGTGAGAGTATTGAGTCGGCCGGCGCTGTAGTAAACGACCAGTGTCAGTGTTAGCAGTCCGGAAACTGCTAAAAGGCCGACTCTCAGCCAGCGCTGCCGCAGGCGGATAAAGGCCGCGATAGTTGCTGCCAGTATCATGAAACTGAGCCCGATCCAGGGGGCAAAATAGTAAACACGCTGTAGACTGTACTCGGTGAATCTCCCTGAAGATGAAACAGCCAGGAACCAGCCGATGATAATGGGCAGGGGCAACAGCATCAGGGTGCTGAGCAGCCAGTCTCTCCGGGTAGTCTGGACGATTATACGGAAGAGCCACCAGATTGCCAGCGGGAAGTAGATGGGCAGCGCCAGCAGCGACCATCCTTTGGGTAAATAGAGCAATAACAAACCGACAGCCAGTACCGGCACCAGCGAATAACCCAGCCACGAGAAAAGCCAGGTTGGTTTACCGTGCCACCACCCGTAAACCGTCGTTGCCAGTATAAACAGCAGCACTATCGATAGCCAGCCGGGATAATGCCACCAGTTTAGTACGAACAACAGCCCGAAAAGGAGGTGGGGCATGGAGGCCAGTAGTACCTGTTTCCAGCTGCCCTGACTGTAGGTTTCGTATATACGGCTGGCGATTATTTTGGTGTTACCCATTTGTCCCAGGCAGGTAGCCATGGCCTCTTCTTCGGAAAGGCCGGCATCGGTCAGTTCCTGGAGCCTGTCTTCGATATGCATCTCGAGTTCGCTCATGACCCCGGTTTCCTCGGATGGCCCGAGCTTAGCGCTGCCTCTGATACTCTCCAGATACTGAATTAAGTCCGGTGTCATTGCATCAATCCTGGTACATACTCGATGGTCCCGGCTGGAGTATTAATTTTACGGCGGTCAAGAAATCCTGCCACTGGCTCATTTTTTCTACCAGTACCCTTTATCCCCCGGGTACTGGTAGAAAAAATTACCGAGGTAGTTTCATTGCAACAACTCGGTAATTTTTTCTACCAGTACCCGGGGGATAAAGGGTTTTGAGAGTAAAATCGCACCCAGGCCGAAAATTTCTTT
>CAYNDI010000126.1:0-6882 GCA_964395955.1 uncultured Dehalococcoidaceae bacterium | reverse complement strand
TGCCGGGCGCCAGCATCAAGCGCGGCGACTGGGCGGCGGGACTGAACCTTAAGGACTGCACCAGAGAGAAAGTAGACGTGTTCT
Source organism: uncultured Dehalococcoidaceae bacterium (assembly GCA_964395955.1). Lineage (GTDB taxonomy): Bacteria > Chloroflexota > Dehalococcoidia > Dehalococcoidales > RBG-16-60-22 > CAYVPT01. The sequence continues at coordinate 6,798 of CAYNDI010000126.1, read as the reverse complement.
ATCACGTCGGCTGCCTGACCAGCTATGACAAGAATATGTGGAAGGTCGCCAGAGCCGCCGTAAAGCTGCTGCAGAAGGCCGGTGTCGATTTCGGTATCGCCGGGGATAGCGAGACCTGCTGCGGCGGTCGCGCCTACCAGATGGGCTATAAGGACGATTTTCTGAAACAGGCCGGGAAGAATATGGCCATGATAAAGAAAGCTGGCGTAAAGACTCTGGTAACGACCTGCGCTGATGGCTATAACGCTTTCAAGGTGCTCTATGATAAATACAACCTCAAGGGCAACCTGGAAGTGCTCCATATCACCGAAATGGCCGCCCGGCTGATTCAGGAAGGCAAACTGAAGCTGACTAAAAAGGTTAAGATGAACGTTACCTATCACGACCCCTGCCATCTCGGGCGGCAGGGCGAGCCCTGGATACACTGGGAAGGGAAGCGGGCCCCCGGCATTCAGCGCCGGTTCGAACCCCCTAAAGAATTCCGTCGCGGCACTTACGGTGTTTACGAGCCGCCGAGGGATATACTCAAAGCTATTCCCGGTATCCGGCTGATGGAGATGGACCGGATTAAAGAATACGCCTGGTGCTGCGGCGCCGGTGGGGGCGTCAATGAGTCCGATCCGGAGTTCTCCATGTGGACGGCTAACGAGAGGATAAAGGAGGCCGAGGCCACCGGTGCCGAAGCGATAGTTACCGCCTGCCCGTGGTGTGTCAGGAACTTCAAAGATGCCGTTAAAGAAAGCGGCAGCCGCCTGAAAGTATACGATATCGTCGAGTTGCTGGAGAAAGCGCTATAGACAGCGGATTCAAGGGAAAAATCTACGAGCTTGCCCGGCTCTATAACGTACAGACGGCCTATTACGGTTTACGCCACCGCCGCGTTCAGGCTTCGGGAGAAAGCCTGCTGGGGGTGTTAAAGGCCCTGGGAGTCCCCGTTGCCTCCGTGGATGACGTGCCTTCGGCTTTGCGTGAACGAAAACAATCGCTCTATCAGCGTATTACGGAACCGGTCACGGTGGCCTGGGAGGGCGGACCGCCGGTCATTAACGTATGTCTTCCGTCGGAATCAGCCGATATTCCCGCTGCCGGCCGACTCGAACTGGAATCAGGTGAGAGCCGCCACTGGAAATGGGTGGCTAGTGATTTGCCGTTTATTAAAAGCGCTGATGTTGAAGGCGTTCGTTATGTGATTAAGAGAATTACCTTGCCGGAAAAATTACCCTATGGCTATCATAGGTTCGTATTTAAAGCCGGGGGCAAGTCCGGTGAAACGATGATAATAGCGTCGCCCCGTCAAGCCTACCTCCCTCCCGATGCCGGTGATAACCGACAGTGGGGCGCTTTTATACCGCTCTATGCCCTGACGACAGGTGATAGCTGGGGGAGCGGCGATTACTCCGGTCTTAAAGCCCTGACCGACCGGGTGGCGGAGAGAGGCGGACAGGTTGTGGCGACGCTGCCGCTGCTGCCGGTGTTTCTCGATAAGCCTTTCGAGCCCAGCCCCTATGCCCCGGTGAGTCGCTTGCTCTGGAATGAGTTCTATGTCGATGTAAACGCAGCCCCCGGACTGTCTGAATGTGATTCCGCCCGGGCATTAATAGAGTCGGCATCATTCCAGGCGGAGATTAAGCAACAGCGGGAAAAATCCATGGTAGACTATCGTTCGCTGATGTCTCTGAAACGTCAGGTCATCGAAGAGTTATCCCGTCACCTGGCGGATTCACCCGGACGTCTTGAAGAATTCAGGCGGTTCACACAGGAACACCCTATGATTGAGGAATACGCCCGTTTCCGGGCGGCTATGGAAAAACATAATGATACTTGGACTAACTGGCCGGAGTCGCTCCGTGACGGCTCTATAAAGGAAAACGATTACGATGAGAAGACCAGGGACTATCATCTCTACGCGCAGTGGCTGGCCCACCGGCAGGTGAGAGAGCTATCGGAGAACGCACGACGTAAGGGCGTCGAGCTTTATTTCGATTTGCCGGTGGGCGTCCATCCCGCCGGCTACGATACCTGGCGTTACCGCGATAGCTTTGCCCTGAACGCGGAGGTCGGCGCGCCGCCGGACGCCGTCTTTACCTCCGGTCAGAACTGGTGGTCGCCGCCCCTTCACCCGGAGAGAATCCGCGAGCAGCATTATAGCTATGTTATCGACTACCTGCAACATCATTTGCAGTATGCCGATATACTGCGCGTCGACCACGTTATGGGCCTGCACCGGCTTTTCTGGATTCCCCGCGGATTTGATTCCAGCCAAGGTGTTTACGTGCGCTACCGGGCTGAGGAACTCTATGCTATTCTGACGCTCGAGTCCCATCGTAATCAGAGCATCATCGTCGGCGAGGACCTGGGAAATGTGCCGTCGTACGTCAGGCCGGCCATGGCCCGCCACGGGTTTTCCCGGATGTATATTTTGTATTACGAGCTTTCCGATGATGCCTCGAAAGCATTTGGTCAGATACCACGTAATTCTATCGCCAGCCTCAACACCCATGACATGCCGCCCTTCGCCGCTTTCTGGGAAGATAGAGATATTAAAGAAAAGAAGGAACTGGGACTTCTGGATGTTGAAAGTGCCCGACAGGAAAGAGGGGCGCGCCGTATTATTAAGGATTCTTTGCTGTCCGGTTTACGAAAAAAAACACTCCTGAAAAAAGCCGGGACCGGCACCAGGACTGTATTACAGGCGTGCCTGGACTACCTCGGTAAAAGCTCGGCCCGTATCATCTTGTTAAATCTCGAAGACCTCTGGCTGGAAACGCGGTCGCAGAACATTCCCGGTACCGGCGATAAATACCCCAGCTGGCAGAGAAAGGCACGCTATAGTCTTGAGGAATTTTGCCGTAGGACAGATGTTCGTGATATTCTGGACAGGATAGGACGTCTTAGAAAGAAAAAGAAAGGCCCGTTGCGGAGGTATTGATTTGGAACGTTATATCTGTATTCACGGGCATTTTTATCAGCCTCCCCGCGAGAATGCCTGGCTGGAACAGGTCGAGTGGCAGGAATCGGCATATCCCTATCACGACTGGAATGAACGGGTCACCGCCGAATGCTACCTGCCCAACTCCTCTTCGCGTATCCTTGACGGCGAGGGCTATATCACCAGCATCGTTAATAACTATGCCAGAATAAGTTTCAATTTCGGACCTACCCTCCTCACCTGGCTGGAGACCGGCAGTCCCGGGGTATACTGCGCGATTATCGAGGCCGACCGGCAGAGCCGGGAACACTATTCCGGGCATGGCTCGGCACTGGCGCAGGCCTATAACCACATTATTATGCCGCTGGCCAACCGCCGTGACCGGTACAGTCAGGTCTTCTGGGGAATCAGGGACTTCGAGTACCGCTTCGGGCGTCAACCGGAGGGGATGTGGCTACCCGAGACGGCCGTCGACCTGGAGACACTGGACATCATGGCCGGGTTGGGTCTGAAATTCACCATCCTGGCTCCGCGTCAGGCAAAGAAGGTACGAGAGATTGGCACGCCGGATTGGAAGGATGTCGGCGGTGCCGGCATCGATACCTCCCGGGCATATCTGGTCAACCTGCCGTCGGGTCGTCAAATCAGCATCTTCTTTTATGATGGCCCCGTGGCCAGCGCCGTATCTTTCGAGGATGTATTGAAGAGTGGCGACAAATTCGTCGAAAGGCTTGCCGGCGCCTTCTCCGATAAAAGGGACTGGCCTCAACTGGTCAACATTGCCACCGATGGTGAGACCTACGGTCATCATCACCGCTTCGCGGATATGGCGCTGGCTTACGCCCTGGAAAACATTGAGGCAAATCATCAGGTAAAGCTGACCAACTACGGCGAGTTCCTGGAGAAATACCCCCCGACACACGAGGTTGAGATAATCGAAAAGACATCCTGGAGCTGTGTGCATGGCATCGACCGCTGGTGGAGCGACTGCGGCTGTACTACCGGTGCCGGCAGCCACCCTGACTGGAACCAGAAGTGGAGGACACCGCTGCGTAATACCTTCGACTGGCTGCGCGATACCCTGGCCGGGCAATATGAAGAAAAAGCGAGCCAGCTTCTTAAAGACCCCTGGGCAGCCCGTGACGGCTATATAGATGTTATTCTGAAACACTCCCGGGAAAGCGTTGATAAATTCTTGAATAAGTATGCCGGCCGTGACCTCAACAAGGATGAGAGAATAACGGTGTTTAAGCTTCTGGAACTGCAGCGGCACGCCATGCTGATGTATACCAGCTGCGGCTGGTACTTCGATGAGCTGTCCCGTCCCGAACCGGTACAGGTTATTCAGTACGCCGGGCGGGCGGTGCAGCTGGCGCAGGAACTGTTCGGGGATGGGGTGGAGGAGGATTTTTTAAGCCGGCTGGAAAAGGCTAAAAGCAATATACCTGAACAGGGAGACGGCCGGCGTATCTATGAGCTTCTTGTCAGGCCGAATATGATAGACCTGACCAGAGTAGCCGCCCACTATGCCGTAAGCTCTCTCTTTGAAGAATACAGTCGACATAATAAAATCTACTGCTATTCTGTGGATAACGAGGACTACAGCACGACCGACTGCGGCAAAGCCAGGCTGGCGACCGGCCGGAGTCGTATTACTTCGGAGATAACGGGGGAGTCGGCTGTTTTCAGCTTCGGGGTCTTCCATTTCGGCGACCATATCATTAACGCCGGGGTGGCCGTCTATCAGGGAGAAGAGGAATACAAGGAGCTGGGCCGGGATCTGGCCAAAACGTGCGCCACCGCCGACTTTACGGGAGTTATCCGGAAGCTGGATAAACATTTCAGGAGTTCCACCTACTCACTGAAGTCTCTGTTCCGGGATGAACAGCGTAAGATTCTCGGGTATATTTTAGAATCGACCATGTCTGATATCGAAAAGGCCTACCGGCAGCTCTACGAGTACCATTATCCCCCGATGCGTTTCCTGTCCGAGCTCGGCGGGCCGGTTCCCAGGGCGTTCCATTCTGCCGCCGAGTTGATAATTAATATGGATCTGCACCGCGCCGTCAACAGTGATATTCCGGACACCGTATCTATCCAGAACCTGCTCGATACGGCCGCTACCTGGCAGGTTGACCTCGATGCCGATGGCATCGGCTATGATTTCAAGGTAAATCTGGAGAAAAACATGGCTGGCCTTGCCGCAAATCCCGGTGACATCGCCAGTCTGGAGAAAATGGCGGCCATGGTATCACTGGCCCGCAGCATGCCTTTCCCCGTGGACCTCTGGAGGGTGCAGAACCTTTTCTGGGACATATTACAGACCGTCTATGTTCAATACAGGCAAAAAGCCGAAAAGAATGAAGAAGGGGCATCAGCCTGGGTAAAAACGTTCGCCGCTCTGGGCAAGAATCTATCTATCAGGGTTAAGTAATAAGGCCCGGGTATTATTTTCAGCCTTCCTTGACGTGATAGCGGTAGTATAAGATAATCCCGACGATTAAGATAGATATGGCGATAATATTTGCGCCGATTATAACGGCGTCATGACGGCCGATGCCGTAGGTCAGCCACAGGCCGTTCCCCACGGTTAGCTGGAACATGGTTATGTTGCTGACGTCTCTCGCCGACTTTCTCCGCCACATCTTATTTACCTGGGGCACAAAGCTGAAGCTGGTAAGGGCCGCGGCGGCAACGCCGATAATCGTCAGGATACAGTCGTTCATATATTTATAACGTCACCGGCTCTTGCTTTTTTAAGAAGATAACACCGAGCGGAGGTATCGTTAGTGTGAGTGAATGAGGCTGTCCGTGTTTGCCGGTATCCGAGGCCGGCAGCGGGTGATGATTTCCCTGGCCGCTGCCCCCGTATTTCGAGGTATCGCTGTTTAAAATTTCTTCCCAGGTCCCCGGCAGGGGTACTCCTGTGTCATAATGGAAATGGGTCTCCGGCGTAAAGTTGCAGACTATCACCACTGACTCATCTTTTGAATGCCCCCTGCGGATAAAGCTGATAATGCTGTGGGCGCTGTCACTGGTATCAATCCATTCGAAACCGGCAGGGTCGAAATCAAACTGGTGGAGCGCCGGCTGGTTCCGGTAAAGCGTATTAAGGTCGGTCACCCACTCCTGTACGCCGGTATGCGGCGGGTACTCGAGCAGGTGCCATTCCAGGCTTCCATCGTGAGACCATTCATGCCGCTGACCGAACTCCCCACCCATGAATAATAGTTTCTTTCCGGGCTGGGCGAATATATACCCGAAGAGCAAACGCAGGTTGGCAAACTTCTGCCAGTCGTCCCCGGGCATTTTAGATAGCAGTGACGCCTTTCCGTGGACGACTTCATCATGGGAGAGGGGCAGGGTATAGTTCTCGGAAAAAGCGTAGATCATCCGGAAGGTCAGGTCGTTCTGGTGGTGACTGCGGTAAATCGGGTCTCTGGCAAGGTAGACCAGGGTGTCGTGCATCCAGCCCATGTCCCACTTCAGGCCGAATCCGAGTCCCCCGGAGTAGACAGGCCGTGATACCATCGGCCAGGCCGTCGATTCCTCGGCGATGGTCTGGACATCCGGTTTTTCCGTATAGATAGTTTCATTGAGCTGCTTGAGGAAGACAACCGCCTCCAGGTTTTCACGCCCCCCGTATTTATTAGGTATCCACCGGCCGTCTTTCCTCCCGTAGTCAAGATAAAGCATGGAAGCCACGGCATCCACGCGCAGACCGTCGGCGTGGTATTTCTCCAGCCAGAAAAGCGCGCTGCTCTTTAAAAAACTCTTAACTTCGTTGCGGTCGTAGTTAAAGATATAACTGTCCCAATCGGGGTGAATCCCTTGGACGGGATTCTCGTGTTCGTAGAGGTGAGTACCGT
>CAYNDI010000125.1:0-6984 GCA_964395955.1 uncultured Dehalococcoidaceae bacterium | reverse complement strand
CACGGCCCCATCGAGCAGGCCCTCATTGGCACCAAGGTCAAGGACGAGACCAACCCCTTTGAAATCGTGCGCATTATCCGCGCCTTTGACCCCTGCCTGGCCTGCTCCATTCATGTCGTGACACCTAAAGGTCGAGACCTTGGTCAATTCAGGGTAGCGTAGGTTTAGAAGGAGGAAAGATGATTTTATCAGAGCAAAAGCCGTTTGATGAAATACTGGGATATCTCCAGAAAGATAAAAATGTCTTCGTCCTGGGCTGTGATGGCTGTGCCCAATCTTCCGGAAGCGGCGGGCCCGAACAGGTAGCGGAGATGAAGAACAAGCTGACAGAAGCCGGGAAGAACGTCACCGGCACCAAGGTTGTCGATTTCCTCTGCGGGAAAGCCTTGATTAAGTCCGAACTAAAGGGCAGAGTCGACCAGCTGAAGGCCGCTGATGCCGTTCTGGTACTCACCTGCGGTATCGGCGTTCAGGCGGTCGCCGCCTCCGTTAACAAGCCGGTATACCCCGGCTGCGATACCGTTAACATGGGCGGTACTCGCGGCGAGTGGGAAGGCAGTGAGCGCTGCAACGAATGCGGTCAGTGCCTGCTCTATTACACCGGTGGTATTTGCCCCCTCACCGCCTGCACCAAGAGCCTGGTCAGCGGTGCCTGCGGCGGGGCGAACAACGGGAAATGTGAAATATCGCCGGACCGGGACTGCGGCTGGGAACTGATATACAATCGACTGAAAGAAAGGGGACAGCTGGACCGCCTGGCGGATATGATAGAACCACTCGACCACAAGAAAATAATGCCCCGTCCGGAAATGATGTCCACCTCTCGCTACGCTCTGGAGCAGTCCGATAAGGAGGTGAAAGCATAGTGAGCCTTCAATCAAAACTGGAATCAGGGAAGTTTGCCATATCCTGCGAGTGCGGTCCGCTCAAGGGGACCGACACTACCGAATTAATGGAAAATATAGAGGTTCTCAAGGGGAAGGTTGATGCCGCCAACGTTACCGACCAGCAGAGCTCGGTTATGCGTTTGGGTTCTCTGGTGACCTCGGCGCTTTGTGTGAAGGGCGGCCTTGAGCCTATCTTCCAGATGACCTGCCGTGACCGCAACCGCATCGCCCTCCAGTCCGACCTTCTCGGGGCCTGGGTGCTGGGCATCAAGAATGTCCTGGCGCTTACCGGAGACCTCCCCGCCCTCGGCGACCATCCCGGTGCCATGGGCGTCTTCGACCTCGATTCTGTTACGCTCCTCCGGGCTATTACCCGCCTTAACGAGGGCTTTGACATGGCCGGTAATGAGTTACAAGGCAAGCCGGCTTTCTTCCCCGGGGCGGTGGTCAAGGTGGATTCCAATACCGAAGCCTCCACCGAGTTACAGATTGCCAAGATGCAGAAAAAAGTTGCCGCGGGGGCTAAGTTCATCCAGACCCAGGCTGTTTATGACTCTAACTCATTCGGGAAGTTCATGAAGCGGGTGGAAAAATTCAAGGCGCCCGTGATGGTCGGCATAATCCCCCTGAAAACCGCCGGTATGGCGAAGTACATGAATGCCAGCGTCGCCGGCGTCCAGGTTCCTGACGCCCTTATCGAGAAGATGTCCTCCGTCGCCAAGGAAGACCGCGCCAAGACCGGCATCCAGATTGCCGCCGACCTCATCAAGCAGATGAAACCCATGTGCCAGGGCGTGCACATCATGGCTATCGGATGGGAGAAGAAAGTCCCGCAGATCATCGCCGAAGCCGGACTTTAAAAATATTTCATATAAAAGAATAAATCCCCGGTGCTTGTACTTTAAGTGCCGGGGATTTTTATTTTTCTTGCTTTCTTTTTCCCCTTTTTTCCTTACTCTTGTACTAGGACTAAAAGGGGATTATACACTGCCTTTCTTCTTGGTAAGATAACCTTGGTAAGGTACGAAAGAATGAAAAAACTAATATCTATAGTCCTATTCTCGTTGATAGTTGGAATAGTAATGATTTCTGGCTGTCAAACAAATACAGAATTAATACCGACAATGACTGCTTCTGAAGTTTGCCAACACGTAAATCAAAGGTTAAAAAATGAATATCAATACTTAGGCTCCACCCAACGTTATGAACTCAGTTATACTGCTTTAAGTGCTATTTACGAAAATGTGGTTGATGAAAGAACGGATTGGATGATAGAAGGGTTAACTCCTGGAGCCTTACAAATTTTCAGGGAAAAACTAAATACCATGAGTCCGCAAGAAAAGGTAGTTGCTACATATAACCTTCGTGGCATTAAAGAAGTTGAAGACATAGTACGGGAACTTGGAGTAACTTGGTTGGTAGAAGTAGAAATTTCATATGAACTTCAGAGTCTGAAAGAAGGGCAATGGGAGTTTAGAGGTGTAAGTACCGCCATCGAACAATACTTGTTAAACGAGAAAACGAGCATACTAACAAAGAGATAGTAATATATGTAATATTACCTGCGCTTTGATAGTTAAAATAGAATTGACAAGGTAGCAGCTATAGCAGCTAATATGAAACCAATGATATCTGTAATTATTATGCTTTTATAGGCTTTGTATATATTATTATTAAGGGATATTTCGTTCCCTTCCTCGGTTACTAATACAGAATCAGCCCCTTCTTTTGCAAGTTGCGCGAACATATATTTTATGGGTTTGCTACTTAAGAATGTTACTAATGCCAATACTAAATAAAAAATAGCTAAGACAACCCAAAATAAGAAAGAACCAGAAAGAAATTGCATTTGAGCCTCCTTTTAAATTCCTATTATTAACCTATTATAAACGGAAAACTAACCCTTAAGTATCACCGGGTGTTTAAGAGGGGCGAAGCCCCTCTTTTAAAGATTCCCCCTTCCCTTTATAAATACCCAAGGGAAGGGGGATAAAGGGGGATAGGTTCACTACATAAAAACAGGTGGTGAGGTTAAACAAATGCCTGAATGTTAATATTATTCTTTCTTCAGCGCATCAGCTATACCCTTGGCCCATCCGGTAATTGCATCCCAATCGCGGTAGTCGCCAATTTCTGTTTTAACCATCTTCATCATCTGTTTTTCCAGGAAATTCAGCTTTTCAATATTTATCACGCCGTGAAAGACGGTAATGTCACGCGGCTTGATGCGGTCCATAATCGGCTTAATACCCTTGGGTACGAGCCATCCCTCCAGCAGCTTTACCGGGTCGCCTTTTTCCGTGGGACCGGAAGAAAAAACCCAAACCGGACGTTCGGCAAGAGCCTGTTCGTTCTTCGTAACGAATTTGGAGACTTCTTTTCGCCAGCCCCCTATATAGGCCGCACTGCCGATGACCACCGCCTGATAATCGGCCACGTTTTTCACCTTATCGGCAGGCTGAACGTGCGCCTCATGGCCCTCCTGCGCTATCGCCTCCCCGATTTTCCCGGCGATTTCCGCCGTCGCGCCATATTTTGAACCGTAAACAATCAATATTTTCACCACCATCTCCTCCTGTATTATCGGCAGATAAGGCACACGGCCTTTTAAGTTATGCTATCAGCCTCCGGGCGGGCAGGCCTCGGCGTTAACCACGCCTGTTCTCTCGATGTCCCGGCTTTTACATTCCGGGCAGGCGCGGCCTTTCTCGTCGGAAGGGCCTTTCGGCGATGGCATGGTAAATTCAGCCTGGCACTGCCGGCAAACATACCGCCAGTCCGGCGGTCCGTCATAGCGGACGGGTCAGGTATTTACTTCGGGTTTCGAGCTTTTTGTATTCATAATACTTGTCAATGCCATTATACCATTCTCCAGCGATAAATTGCCTTTCTCCTGCCCGCAGGCTATCATGGACTGTAAGAATATGAAGACCAGCGATTTTGACTATCATCTCCCGCCGGAGCTTATCGCCCAGACACCCATCGAGCCGAGAGACCATTCACGTATGATGGTGCTGAACCGGGACAAGGGCACCATCGAACACCGTCATTTCTTTGATATCGTGGAATACCTGCGTGACGGCGATGTCATGGTCTTTAACGATTCCCGCGTTATTCCCGCCCGGCTTAAAGGGAAGAGGGCCGGCAGCGGCGGAAAGGTGGAGATGCTGCTGCTTCGCCGCCGTGAGGAAAAAGTCTGGGAGGCCCTGGTAAAACCGGCTCGCCGGTTGCATCCGGGCGATGCCATCGAGATAGAACCGGACATCCGGGCGGAAATTATCGACGCCCTGGACAGCGGTATCCGGGTGGTGCGTTTTTCTGACGAAAGCCGTTTGATGGCCGCCGGCGAGGTACCGCTGCCGCCCTATATCCGCCGGCCCTTGGCCGATGCCGGGAGGTACCAGACGGTCTATGCCCGGATAACCGGAAGCGTGGCTACGCCCACCGCCGGACTGCACTTTACCGCGGACCTACTCGGGAAGATAGAACAGATGGGAGTACGCTGCCTGTTCACCACTTTACACGTCGGGCTGGACACCTTTCGGCCGGTGAAGGAAGAAGACCCCCGGCAACACACTATCTACCGGGAGTACGGTATCCTTGATAACGATACCGCTCAGGAGCTGTCTCGTGCCCGGCGGGAGGGACACCGGATTATCTGTATCGGCACTACCACGGTCAGGCTCTTGGAGAAGGCGGCGGGTGTCAGTCGGAAATCTGTAATCGAGCCTTTTCACGACTGGGTAGACCTGTTTATCCTGCCGGGTCACCGCTTCCTGATGGTCGATGCCATGGTTACCAACTTCCATCTGCCCCGGTCTACTTTACTCATGCTGGTCACCGCCTTCGGGAGCAAGGAGCTTATCGATAAAGCCTACCGGGAAGCGATAGAAAAAAAATACCGTTTCTACAGCTTCGGCGACGCGATGTTTATTATCTGAGGGGAAAACTTGTCCTGCAGCATCGGCAATTTTGATGTGATACGCACGATCTTGTGGTCTTCTGACGGGTAGACCACTATTCCCAACCTGGCAATCAGCTCTCGTTTATCCTCATAACTTGCGTTCTCCAGGTTTTCATTACGTACTTCTTCAAGGCTCCGGCGCAACATTTCGACAGTGTTTTGACCAGTAACCTGCTGCTCCATGATATTCTCCAGCCTTTGCTTTTCCTTTTCAGTCCTATAGATAAAGGTCCGGAAAGCCTTGATCCTTTCGTCTACCTCTTTTGCGGTGTATACTGGCGGGTCAGACTCGTAACCTTCGTGTACCCGCCGTATCTTGGCTTCTGCCTGGTCAATTTGCTGCTTCAGAGACCCGATACGTTTTCTCAGTTCATTGGCCCGCTTGCTTTCGTTGCCAGATGATAGATACTCATCGACCAACGATGGTTGCTTCATCAGCGAATAAACACAGTCCCACACCATATTATCGAGCCAGTCAACTCTGAACGAAGGAACGTGACATCGTTCCTTTTTCCATCCTTGGGAACGGCTTTGGCAGATATAGTAAATAAGATGTCGATAATTGCTGTCTCTATAGATGCTGAGTAACCGGTTACACGTTGGACAAAAGACACGTCCTCTCAGCAGGGCCTCGATGCTTTTTCCGTCCTTACCCCGGCCCCTACCCCGTTCGGCGAGATTATTGTTAGCCAACTCCCAGAGTCCCTCTGTAACCAATACAGGTACCCCAAATGCGACCCTTTCTCCTTCGGGCTTTTCCTGCCGGATTGTTCTTTTAATCTCGCCCGTAATCTCGCCCAATGGTTTCCTAGGATTCGGCACGTAGGCAGCCTTATTATACACATGGTTGCCCATGTAACAGCGGTTCTTGACGACGAAACTGACAAGAGACGGAGACCATAAATTCGCATACCGTGGCTTAATGCCCGTTTCGTTTAGTTTCTTTGCCACCCAGTAAAGGCTCCGTCCTTCATACCCGACCCAGTGAAAAATCTGAGTTACGGTCCAGGCCTCGGAACCCCATTCTAACTCCCCCTCAGGAGTCTTCCCGTCAATTACCCAGTCAGCTTTGACCAGTTTCCGGCGTCCATGACCGAGGTCTTCGTATTGAGCCTCATACTTGTAGCCGTAAGAGGTCTTTCCGGCAGGAACATTTCCGCCGATTATCCTACCGATGTTGCCTCCCCTATTATTCTTACGATTGGCGAGCTTAACCAACTTGGCGGCATGAGCAAGTATGGTCCGAGCAAACTGACTTCCAGGGTCGTTGCCACTGGGAACATCGGCATAGTACAATTGCACGCCATAGTGGGCGGCTTCCATCTCAAATATTTGCTGATGGAGAGGTTCACGAGATAGTCTGTCGAGAGCGGGGAAGATTACGCCGGCAATCCGGCGTTCTGAAATCAACTTGCGTAGATGAATCATGGCAGGGCGCTCTAGATGTTCTCCTGTAACCAGATCAAACAGTATGTACTCCCTAGGCACGATGACATTAAGCTTCTTAGCCTCCAAAGCGCAAGTATGAAGATAGTCGGGTAGCCGGTTGTTATTTGCCTGTTCTTCCTGGCTCTGACGTTGATAAGCGGCCCAAAAAGGTCCGTGTGTGAGGTCGCACCCTGTTACCCCAAATCCCTGTTTATAATCGGCGGCCTCCGATGCCTGTATTATGTGCGCGTCAATTATACTGTCTTTAGCTGTAACCGGGATCGCTTTGTTAGTCGTCATTTTTAGCCTCTTTTCTTCTGAAGAGCCAGTCCAAGACATTTTCCAGTTGTGTAGAATCCTCTAAGGTGTTATCTGGGTCTGATTCAATGACAAGTTTAGGCTCATTCTCGATTTCCTTCAAGAGTTGTTTAAAGGCTTTCTGAACGGCCTTTCTCACTTGGCCTTCGGTAACTCCTTTTAACTCTGTGTGCCCTGATGCGGTCTTCATTCTGGTTCCCCCTTGCTATCCCAAACTGAATTATTTGATTCCATTCAAGAAATAAGTTTGGACTCAAGTGAATATTTCCCTCTACCATGATATCGAAAGTATTTTCGGTGGGACGTGTAGTGTCGGTACGAGGAATGATCTGGGGCCGAGCTCATTACGTGGGAGTTCCAGCTATTTCTTCTGATATCTAGGTCAGG
>CAYNDI010000124.1:0-6993 GCA_964395955.1 uncultured Dehalococcoidaceae bacterium | reverse complement strand
AGGTTACTGCTCAACGTCCTGCTGGGCATCTACCCCACGTCAAGGCGAACTTTCAAAACCTTGTCTATCGGATATGGGGAACACAACATCGCAGTACGTGGCTTAGGGCGTGGATTTTTCTCAGGCGGTACGGGGGGTTGCCATAGTGATTATATAGGCGTATTAAGGGATAAAGAAATACCAAATCGCCGCCCGCACGCTCTACGGCAATCCTGGCACGTGTCCAAATAAATGACAAAAGGACGCCCACAGAACAGTGCCAAGGGGGCTGGCGCCGAGCTTAAGAACAGAACGGAACAGAAAATATTTTAACGGCACTGAACAAGTGTCGTTTTCTTTGTTTCAGGCTTGACTTCTTTGTAGCTAGGCGTTAGGCTTGCCGTAGAAAGCATACTTTTAATAAAAACAAGGGAGGAAAGTGCGGATTTCGTGCGTGGGGTGAGTTCAATTTGAATGCTTACTTGGCAAGGAGGCGTTCTACCGCTGAACTACTTCCGCAGGCCGGAGTGGGTGGTGCCGAGGGTCAGAATTGAACTGACGACACGCGGATTTTCAGTCCGCTGCTCTACCAACTGAGCTACCTCGGCAAACAGCTATATTTTACTTTAGAACAGGTTTGCAGTCAAGAAAGTTTACACAGAGTATTTTCAGTCCGCTACCATGTCATTTTCTAATACCAATAACCAGGTGCTATAATATACCTCAAGGTCCGGAATGTTAGCACGCTTTTCATTATACGGTTTCCTCAAGAACCAGCGGTATTTCGAGCCGTTTATTATTCTGTTCTTTCTGGACAGGGGGCTTTCCTTTACCCAGATAGGCTTCCTCATCGCTTTCCGCGAGCTTGCCATCAACCTCATGGAAATACCCAGCGGCGCCGTCGCCGATTTATTCGGCCGCCGCCGGAGCATGATTCTATCCTTCAGTGCTTATATTATATCTTTTGCATTATTCGGCTTCAGCCAGGCCTACTGGCATATGTTCATCGCCATGTTCTTCTTCGCCATCGGCGAGGCCTTCCGCACCGGCACCCACAAAGCCATGATATTCACCTGGCTGCGTATCCAGGACCGCACCGATGAAAAGACCAAGGTCTATGGCTACACCCGTTCCTGGGCCAAGATAGGTTCGGCGGTGTCCGTTATCCTGGCGGCTGTCTTTGTAATCTGGACGAATAACTACACCTATGTATTTTTCTTCGCCATCGTTCCTTACCTGGCGGGACTGATTAATTTCTTCTTTTATCCCAAAGAACTGGAAGGGCAGCCGGATGAAAACGCCAATATCAGGACGGTTTTACGCCATCTCTGGGAGTGCCTGCGCGATTCGGTATGTATCAGTAATATGCGCCGCCTCATGACCGAGTCGATGGGTTTTGAGGGTGTCTATAAAGCTGTAGAAGACTACCTGCAGCCTGTAATCAAGGCCCTGGCGCTGTCTCTGCCGATATTTTTATGGTTGAGCGATGAACGCCGCAGCGCTATTCTGGTAGGTGTCGTCTATGTTATCCTTTACCTGGCGGCCGCCTACGCCAGCCGTAATTCGCACCGTTTGTCGCGGTTCGCCGGGGGCGAGGAAAAGGGCAGCCGGCTACTCTGGAGGATTGTCCTGGTTCTCTATCTGGGACTGATACCGCTGCTTTATTTTGAGTATTACTGGGCAGCGATAATCTGTTTTATCGTCCTGTCTCTCATTCAGAATTTCTGGGGACCGATGATT
This sequence comes from uncultured Dehalococcoidaceae bacterium, assembly GCA_964395955.1. Lineage (GTDB taxonomy): Bacteria > Chloroflexota > Dehalococcoidia > Dehalococcoidales > RBG-16-60-22 > CAYVPT01. The sequence continues at coordinate 5,274 of CAYNDI010000124.1, read as the reverse complement.
ATCAGTCGTTTTGATGCCTATGCCACCGAATCATCGGGGGCCACGGTACTTTCCATACAGAGCCAGGTCAAATCGATATCAACCATGATAATCGCGCCGATTCTCGGGGTATTAGTTGATTTCGTCAGGGCAAACAGCATCGGGGGGGATTTCTGGCCGGTAGCGACACTCGCCGCTTTCATATCGCTGGTGATAGTTGTCATACCACATAGAATAAAATAATCAGGCTGCTATTTCTTCTATTATTACATTATCAACCAATCTTGTCGTACCGAATTTCATCGCCATGGAGACCAGCGCCGGTGGTTTGACCATGTACAGCATTTCTTTCAGATTCTCTGCGTGGGAATAAATATCTCAGAATGGGGGTGTAGGGGAAGGACAGCACTATCGTTTCAGGTAAAAACCGGCCAGGCAGAAAACGGGGGTGGTGAAAAACAGAACGGAAAAAAGGATAACAGTATTGGGGTCCCACGCCACGCCGGTAAGCACCGTAATAACCGCCCCGATAATACCGCCCGTAATGCCCAGGGTCACTGAGCCGCGCTGCCGGAGCAACTTTTTTATCAGGATGATACCGACGATTATACCCAGCAGATAGCCGCCAAGCAGGCCGATAAAGGCCAGCCCCAGTGCCCCGAATAAATTTTCCCCGATGACTCTGCCGCCGATTAAGGCACCGATAACGCTGAAGACGCCACCGATGATACCCAGACCGATAGCTAAAGCTATAAACTTTAAAATACTTTTCATGATACAGGGATAATCGTGGGGAGAGAGATACCGGAGCCTACTCCAGCACTATGTTGTCAATCAGCCGCGTCCTGCCGAATTTCACCGCCAGAGATACCAGCGCCGGCGGTTTAACACGGTGCAGCATCTCTTTGAGCGTCTCCGGGTGGGCTATGCTGATATAGCTGATATCCGCCGATGGCTCTCTTTCAATGAGCTCCGTCATCTCGAGGCGTATCGTTCCGGCGTTCTTCTCGCCCCTTGTCCATAGTTCCTGAGCCCGTGCCAGCGACCGGTATAAGACAGCAGCTTCCTGCCGCTGCTCTTTAGTAAGCAGGCTATTGCGGCTGCTCATCGCCAGGCCATCCGGCTCGCGCAACGTTGGACAGGCGATTATCTGTAAATTCATATCGAGGTCGGCCGCTATCTTTTTCACGACGGCTAACTGCTGGGCATCCTTCTGCCCGAAGTAGGCCCGGGTGGGCCGGACGATATTGAACAGCTTGATGACAACGGTAGCCACCCCGCGGAAATGACCGGGACGGGCGGCACCTTCCAGCCTTTCGGTAATGTCCCCCGGTAATACCCAGGTATCGAAATCCTCCGGATATATCTCTTCGGGTGACGGTAGCAAGACGACATCGGTAAGCGGTTCCAGCATGGCTAAATCGCGTTCGGTATCGCGGGGATAGTTCCTGAAATCTTCCCGGGGGCCGAACTGGGTGGGATTGACGAAAATGCTGACCACAACCGACTCGTTTTCTTCTCTGGCCTGCCTGACCAGTGCCAGGTGCCCTTCGTGGAGATAGCCCATGGTCGGGACGAAGCCGACCGGCTCCTTTAGCTGTGACCGTATTTCCCTGATATCAGTGATTTTTTCGGAAATCTGCATATTATCTCACACTTATTATCCACATATCTTTACCAGGTGTCAAAAAGAGATTATAGCTGATACAAAAAAGAATCCCGATAATTCGGGGCTTAAAATCAACGTATAAATATCGATGAGGAAGGCTTATTTTTCCAGCTCATCTAGAATTGTTTCATCCATAGGAAAGCTGTTTTCCTCGGTTGGGAACTTACCTGACTTTACTTCTTCAAGGTACTGTGAAAATGTGTTTGACATAACATCGATTAGCTTGGCATATTGTTTGGCATGTTTGGGAATATAGCCGGTATACGAACCAAGGATGTCATTGACTACCTGGACCTGCCCATCGCAGCCTATACCCGCCCCGATACCGATGGACGGAACGCTGATTTTTTTTGTGATGAATGCCGCCAGAGCCGCAGGAACCGTTTCCAGGACGATAGCAAAAACTCCGGCCTGTTCTAAAGCTACGGCATCGTTAAGCATTTTTTTGGCAACCTCGGGAGTCTTACCCTGAATCTTGTGTCCACCGAACTGATTAATAGACTGGGGAGTTAGTCCGATATGCCCCATTACCGGGATGCCGCATTCTACTATTTTTTTTACTTTGTCAGCTACGGTCACGCCACCTTCAAGCTTGATTGCCTGGGTACCGGCTTCCTGTATGAAACGGGCGGCGTTCCTGAGAGCCTGTTCGGTGCTGATATGATAGGTCATAAAGGGCATATCACCCACTATTAAAGCTTTACCGGTACCCCTGACTACCGCTTTGGTGTGGTGGAGCATTTCTTCCATAGTAACCGGTATGGTAGTCTCATATCCCAGGACTACCATACCCAGGGTGTCGCCGACCAGTATCATCGGTATTCCCGCCTCGTCGATTAATCTGGCGGTAACGTAATCGTAGGCAGTGAGCATGACGACCTTCTCGCCTTTTTGCTTCATCTCTTTGATTTGATTGATGGTAACTCGCATGGCATTACCTTAAGCGAAAATTTTCTCATCGAGCTTCATGGCGATGGCATTTTTTTCATTAACAAACACTAACTTCGGGCTGTAATCTTTCAGATGTTCTTCGGGGACCTGGGTATATGTCAGGATGATAACCAGGTCGCCTTTAACGGCGAGCCGGGCGGCGGCGCCGTTCAGGCAGATTTCCCCCTTGCCCGCCTCCCCTTCGATGGCATAAGTGGTAAACCTGGCGCCGTTGTTGATATTGAGCACGTGTACCTCTTCGTAGGGAATGATATCGGCCGCTTCCATGAGGACGGGGTCGATGGTGATGCTGCCTTCGTAGTTGATATCGGCGCCGGTGACCGTGGCTCGGTGGATTTTACTTTTGAGCATATTTCTCATTAGATATCCCCCTGAATGTATTTCATCAGTTTGCCTTTAAAATAGCCTCCAGTTCGGTGGCTTGTTTTTTATCGATTCTCCCCTTGGCAAGGGCAATCGGGACGGTCTGGAGACCGAGTTCTTTATATGGGAAGAGCAGAGTGGGTGCTTTTTCACGCAGGATTTGAAGGTGCTTATCGATGGTACCGGTATCGCCGCGGGCGATGGGCCCGGTAAGGCATTGCGGTATGCCGATGTTCTCGATGTTGTTGAGAGTGCCGCGGATTAACGGTAGGAGGGCCTGGGTAGCCATGTCGGTGGGTATATTGAACGTCTGCCAGAGGTCGGTGGCCATTTTAACCAGAGTTACCAGGTAGTTACAGGCAAATACGGCGGCCGTATGATAGGCTACCTTATCGCCGGCTTCCAGCTTTATCCAGCGTCCTCTCATGGCTGTAGCCATTTCTTTGAGGGTGGTCAGCAGCGGCTCCTCGGCCTCGATGCCGAATGTCGAACCGGGGATGTTTTCGATAGCCTGTTCGATGCCGGCGAAGGTCTGGAGGGGATGGAAACCGCCTACCAGAGCACCGGACCTCCTGGCGGGTTCCAGAATATCCAGAGAATCGGCGCCGCTGCAGTGGACGATGCCCTGCCCGCGGTGCCACTTTACCTGAGAAGCCACCGCGGCGATGGCATTATCGGGGGTGGTGATGAAGACGAGTTCGGCGGCATCGGCGACTTCCTGGTTGCTGTCCAGCAGGTGGAGATTACTGACAACCCTGTTTGCCTTTTTGCCGGATGACCGGCTGCGCCGGGACGCCCCGACAAACTCATAGCCTTTCTGACTTAAGAGAACAGCCAGGGCGGTGCCCACGGTTCCGGCCCCGATAAAACCTATTTTTCTCATGATTCCTTAAAACAAAAAAACCTCTCGGATTACGTCCGAGAGGGCGAAATTACCTGGTAAATTCCCGCCGTCTCGGTCGTTTCCGATCCAAGCGACTCATGTTGTTAAGGTTTCAGCTCTGTACTCATCGCCATACAGGTCGATGGCAGTAATATATTACCTCATAAGTACCGGTTTGTCAATACAGGCAGCGGCACAAACGCATCACAAACGAGTGTAAATTTTCGGCAGCAAAATTTCGGATGGTAGTCTGCAGCATCCTTTGTTCTTCGGTTAGTTCAAATTCCACCTATACCTCCCCCCTTTATCTTTTCAAGCTCATGTGCCAGACGCTTTAAGATTTCATGGTAGGTGCCGTGGAAATCTTTCCTGCCCGCTAAAAATTCGTCCAGGAGTCTATCCAGGTAATCGTTTTCCTCGAGTTGCTGCCACACTTTTTTCACCGCGTCCGCTACCATCGCTGATAATTCCAGTCTGGCCCTTTCTTTCCGGTGTTTCTGTAACTCATCAGTAGATATAAGATATTCATGATGCTTTTGTATCGAATCGACCAGATTTTCGATGCCCCTGTCCTGCAGAGCGTCGGTCAGGAGAACGGGAGGCAGCCAGGTTTCAGGGCGGTGTTCTTTCGGTGAGAGCATCGTTTCAAGGTAAGCCTTGAGCCGGTCGGCGCCTTCAATATCGGCCTTGTTAACAACGAGGATATCGGCGGCTTCGAGGATGCCGGCTTTCATCGTCTGGATTTCATCACCGGCGCCGGGTGCCAGTACCAGGAGGGTAGTATCCGCCGCTTTAACAATGTCCATCTCCAGCTGGCCCGAGCCGACCGTTTCCACCAGAATGATGTCCTTGCCCAGGGCGTCCAGGACGTGAATGGCGCCGATTGCGGCCCCGGCCAGTCCTCCCACCCGGCCCCGCGTAGCCAGGCTGCGGATGAATACGGAAGGATCGGCGCTGTGCTTCTGCATCCTTATACGGTCGCCCAGCAAAGCTCCGCCGGTGAGGGCGCTGGTGGGGTCGACGGCGATAACGCCGAGGGTGATGTTCTGACGGCGGAAGCGGCTGATAAGGCTATTGGTCAGGGTGCTCTTGCCGACGCCGGGAGCGCCGGTGATTCCCACGATATGGGCTTTGCCGGTATGCTGGTAAAGGGCTTCCATCCCGGCGAGGGCTTCCGGCGATTCGTTCTCTATAAGTGTAATGAGGCGCGCGGCGGCACGGGCATCACCGTTTAAGACCCTGGCGGCCAGCGACTCCGACTCATGGTGCGGCATATCGTTATGAAGTATAGCAGATAGAAGACATATGGGAAAGTGAATAATAGGGAAACAAATCGGGGCTGGACAGGCGTGAATTGTTTTTTGAGTTATGGTAAGTATTTGGGGGAAAGAATGGATTTTTAACCTCACCCCCTGTGTCCCCCTCTCCT
>CAYNDI010000123.1:0-7008 GCA_964395955.1 uncultured Dehalococcoidaceae bacterium | reverse complement strand
CGTATCCCCTCTGCTAATCCCTCAGGCTTATATCCTCACCCGTCAGGGGGAGTGCGCAGCGAGAGGGGCACCAGCCCCTCTTAAAAACACTTCCCCCTCTCCTTCTCCCAGCCTCGCAAGGAGAGGGGTTCACCCAGAAGGGTTCTCCCTGGTTCCACTGAGGTCACCACGAAGTGAAGGGGATACAGGGGGTGAGGTTCAATAATGTAGGTAATATATTCCGGCTTATCCCGCAGTTTTAGCCCCTCTCCCCGAATATCAGGTTGCCGATGCGGATAATATTGGCGCCCTCTTCCAGGGCGATGCGGTAGGAGTCCGTCATCCCCATGGAAAGGTATTTCATCTCTGCATTGGGGAGGTTGAGCTGTTTTATACGGTCGAATACTTCTTTCGTCTCTCTGAAGCAGGCGCGGATGTCTGCCGGTTTGCCCGTCAGCGGTCCCATGGTCATCAGTCCCGCCACCCGGATATTCTTCATAGTGGCTATTTCTTTGATTAACTTCTCGGTGTTTTCCGGGTAGACGCCCGATTTCTGCGGTTCCCGTCCGCTGTTGACTTCGATTAAAACCGGCATGGTCTTGCCGGCCTGGGCGCACCTTTTGTCGATTTCGGTGGCTATTTCCGCAGAGTCCACCGTCTCTATCATGTCGAACATCTCTACGGCTTTTTTAACCTTGTTTTTCTGAAGGTGCCCGATGAAATGCCATTCGGCTCTCTGACCGATTTCCCCTTTAGCCCTCTCCGCTTCCTGGACATAGTTTTCCCCGATTATTCTTATGCCGGCTTTGATAGCTTCGAGTATTTCCCGGGGCTCTCTCGTCTTGGCGGCGGCTACCAGCAGCACGCCTTCTGGCAGTCCGTTCAGTATCTGTTTTACATTCTGTTCGATCGTCACTTTTGCGGTTATCACCAAACTAGGGCTGCGTCTGGTTGTCGGTTACTATTACTATCTCTCCCCCCTCCACTGCCTGTGCAGCCTGTTCCAGTTCGCTTTGCTGCCACTCCTGGTATTGCTTGTTATATTCGTTAAGGGATTTCTCTAGATTCTCGTAATACTCATCCACCTGCTTCTGGTAAGCTTCCTGCTGTTTCTGGTAAGCCTCCATCTGTTGTTCGTAGGCCTTCTGCTCCTTTGATTTCCCGCCCATCCCCAGAAAATCACAGGACGTAAAAACCGTTGCCGATACCAGCAGGGCAATCAGCAGTAAAAAAGGCCACATCTTCATTGGTTACCTCCTGTCAGGCCATCATAGACTACTTCCTATTTTACATTAACGAGTCAACAGCTACAAAGTCAGGTGCTGTTTTATGCCCGGGTCATTTGTCCCCCTTTCTTTTGTCCCATAAAATCATGGCGGATCTTTCCTCGGGAGGAAAGAGTAATCCGTTTCTCCCCCCGCCCCTCGTTATTATCTTTTCCCACCCAGGCCGCCCTCGTGTCATCCACAGCTTATCCCGTAGGTACCCCACCCTGTTTTCCCTTTCGTACAGGGGGTTTTTATCCAGCCCCAATAAAAAAAGAGGGGCGCTTACCCCTCCTGAATACCCGCTGTCCGGTTATGAGTAGAATCGGGTGAACCACCCCGCCCGGAGCGGTTCACCCGTTCTTTTACTAAAGTCTGCCTCTTTTGGGATTACCCGTATTTAGTGTGGATCCATCCAGTATTTGCCGAAGTAGAAGGTGAAACCACCTTCCTCCATATGATTGGTGTGGACCCATGTCTGCGTTACGTATGAACCCGGGACTACATAAACCGGGATGATAAAGGCATTATCGGCAATCCACCTCACTAGCCCTTTGGCTACGTCATCCTGTTCTGACTTGGTAGTGTAGGTGCGTGATTCCTGGGATAAGGTCAGCAGTTCGGGCGGAAGTGCGTAGCTGGCGGCGGCCATCCTGGTCAACGGCTGGTCACCCAGGTTCGTCTGGAAAACCGCCAGGGAGTCGAGTCCGGCACCTATGCCTCCCAGCAAAAGGTCATCCCAGCCCTGCATATAGAGACTTCCATAGTACCGGCCGGCGTCGGCAATATCAATATCGACAATCATACCCACGTCGTCAAGATAACGTTTTATCGCCTGCGGCAGGTCCAGGTTGCCCTGTAAAACCAGCAGCTTGACATTGAAACCGTCGGGATAGCCTGCCTCGGCCAGCAGTTGCTTGGCTTTCTCCGGGTCGTACGGACGGCCCTCATAAGCCGGGTCGTAACCCGAATCGCCTTCGCGAGCCAGCATCTTCAGGGCGGTATATCGACCCTGACCGATAGCCGCGGCGATTGCATTTCTATCCAGTGCGTATTCCATCGCTTCGAGCAGTCTCTTGTCCTGCCATTTAGATTCCTGGCCCGATATATTGGGGAAGATGAGGGACAGGGTACCCCCGCCGCTCTGCATGTTAAGACCCCTGTTTGACAGGTTAATCTGTTCGTTCACCGGAGCGCCCAGCCACCAGTCCGCCTCTGCTGCCTGCATCATGGCCGATGCGGTAACCTGGTCGGGGATGAAGATGTACTGTATGGCATCGAGGTAAGGCTTGCCGCCCCAGTAATCATCGAACCTCTCCAGCGTCATGTCGACATCCCGCTTGTAGTCCTTCAGCTTGTACGGACCGGTAGCGGAGAAATTACTGCGGGCCCACTCCAGGCTGGCCTCGCCGCCGCCGGCCGCCTCCCAGGCCCCCTGGGACCACATCGGGGGCGACCATAGCCAGAACATGACGAGCTGGTTATTATAGCCGCCGGTGTAGTGGATGACGGCGGTCAGTTCATCGACAACTTCGATTGATTCAAACTGGTCAAGGCTCCCTATCCTCTTGTTCTCCACCTGGTTGTTAAAGTTCCAGGCGACTGCCTCGGCATCGAAGGGCGAGCCGTCGTGGCACTTGATACCCGGCCTCATTTTAATGGTTATCGTTTGAGTCTTCTCGTCATTGACCACGGACTCGGCCAGCCAGGGCACCAGTTCCTGCTTGGTATTATATTCCATTATCTTTTCTACACCGCCCAGCAGCGGATACAGGTCAAACGGTCCCTGCTCAACCGAACCCCCCAGGACCCTGGGCCCCGAGGATGTGATTATTCTCAGGGTGCCGCCGTAGACGGGCTGCCCGGCCGTAGGTGTCGGCGATGCTGTCGGAGTAGCCGTGGGAGTAGCCGTGGGAGTTGCCGTGGGAGTTGCCGTTGGCGTCTCCTCTGGTTCGCCGCAACCGCTGAAAATCAGGGTGCTTGCTAAAATTATCGCTAGTGTTAAAAATAACAACTTTTTCATAGCTGCTTTAATATCCTCCTGTCAAGATTCAATATATCCCTCTCTCTTTTTTCATCAGCCCATGCGCCACCTCCTTGATATTTCATGTTCACTGTTTCTAAACGTAAAAGGTACCGGCTCGTTCGTAAATAGCGATAGCGGCACCTTTGCATCATACCTGCCTCCAGAAGGGTAGTCACGTCTTTTTTTAACATCTTCTATATGTGGAATGAATCTAGTGTAGTAGGTATTTTCTTAATTGTCAACATTGGGTTGTATCTGGCAATGCCCCATATACAGCCCCAACGATGCCGCATCGTCTGAAATAGTGTTAAATAACTGTACTTGCGGTGACGAAAAGGGAAAGCATGGATTATGCTTCATTGAAGCCGGTGGATACTCCTGTGGTGACAACAGGCATAAAAGGAGAGACTATCGGGATTATTGATGAGGCAGTTCTCGGCAGGAATCCGTGAGATTCACGGCTTCATTAAGTACGATTGTTACGGATAGATGAGTATTCAGGCAGCTATTTGGCGGCGGCCAGCTGCTTCTTTCTTTTTGGGGTGGATTTACCCGCTTCTTTCTTAATGGCCAGGGACATCGTGCTGAGTTTGGCGGCATCGGTGAACTTCCTCTGGGCGGCCAGTTCTTCCTGGGCGGTAATTCTTATTATACGGATATCAGCCAGTACCTTCTGTATCTCCTCGCTGGCCTGCCGTATCATTTCTTCAACCTCGCGTTGGGTTGCCAGCCTGGTACGCAGTACGAGCTGCTGCGCTTCGCTCCGTGCCTTGGTTGCCGTTTCCCGCTGGTATTTCAGGGCATCGGTCCTCATTTTCCTTACTTCTTCTATCTCTTTCTGGGCGCCTAAACGAATACGCTGGATAATAAGCGCCGCTTCTTTAAGGCTGGCGAAATCATTTTTAATCGGGCTGGCAGCCGGCGCACCGGGGGCGGGTGCTTTTTTGACCTGTCCCGCGTTAGAAGCCTGGGAGGGTATGGTACCGGCGGAAGCATTAGGTGTATTTCCTTTTTTCGTTGCAGTTTTCATCGTCTGGTTAGTCATCATAGACATCCTTTTTACTGATGGCAGACGCAGGCTGCCACGTATTGAATATTATTTTTACGTGATTGGGCTCAATTCCCGTTTAGATACTACAACCGTACGGGCTAAAATCGGAGATGGTTGTCACCAATTATACATAGGTGTTATCCCCTAACTTTCTAAAGGCTGACAGAACAGGTAGGGAATATACCGGGGATTGTGTTACAATTGTATCAATATCGTTTTTATCGGGAGGTCTCACTTGCCGTTTGCTGAATATCTTGGACTGCTGGCCGGATTGTTCACCACCTTCGCCCTTGTCCCGCAAATCATGCGTATCTATAAACTGAAGAGCGCCCGAGAGATTAGCGTTATCTATAATCTCGGATTGTTTATAGGTCTTATCCTCTGGCTGGTTTACGGTATTCTACTGGAACTGGTTCCCGTTATAGTCTGGAATATCATCGGCCTGGTACTGACCGGCTTGCTCCTGCTGGCCAAGCTGAAGTACGGGCGATGATATCTTTTCCCACCCGAGCCACCCCGTGTTATTCACGGCTTATCCCATAATACGACACGCTGTCATTGCGAGCGTACCGAAGCAATCCGTCCCCCTTCCCCCATCTGTTATCTTTTCCCACCCATACCGCCCTCGTATCATTTACGGCTTAGCCCGCAGATTTTCCCACACCACTATGTAAATTCTCCCAAAAACTATTGACAAAGCTCCCGAAAGGGTGTATGTTAGATATATATAACGTTAGAAATATATAACATCAGGTGGGATGACAATGGCTAAGAAGTTAATCTGGGCAGTCCTTATTATTACACTGGTGGTAACAGTATTACTCATTGCCGTGAGGCAATACTACGTAGCCGTGGCCCTGTTTCTGGGTATAATTATCATGCAGCACCGTGAAATATGGTCGCTGCTTACCAGGAGGCGGATACCGCCGGCAGACGAGCGTGTCAAGGAGAACACCAGCCGGGCAATACGTAATGGATTTATATTCTTCGCTGTTGTTACCGCCTTTTTGATGATGCCCTTCGGTGAAATCGTGACCGATAGACTCGATACCCCGCATGTCCTGGGGGCGTTATTTCTTTCATCGGGTCTGGTCTATATGCTTTCTTACTTGTTCTACGACCGGGCAGGGCTGGAAATGTCTCCAAAGCGATTGAAACTGCTTAAATGGTTTTTACTTCTTGGTGTGATGTCTCTACCAACTTTCATCATCGGTGTCTTCATGCATAGCGCCTTGAGCGCTCTTTTAGACATCGAGGAACCGGTGTTTTTCGTTGTCGCCGTTATCGTAGCACCGCTGGTTTTGGCCGTAGGACTGCTGGGCAGTCTGGTGGTTTTATTTATGGGACTGTTCGGTAAGGCCTCGTAGATATGTAAATCACGAAACAGGTAATACTGAAGATATCCTCTCGTTATGGAACAGCGCTGCCGGGATGATGATGAAAACAAGGATTAAGGAATACCGGACAAAGCAGAATCTGACGCAGGAGAAACTCGCCGAGATGGTGGGTGTCAGGCGTGAGACCATCATCTTTCTGGAGCAGGGCAAATACAATCCCTCGCTGCGGCTGGCCTACAGCGTTGCCCGCGTCCTGCAGGCTGCTATCGAAGAACTCTTCATTTTCGACGATTAGCCGGTAAGGGTTCAAACCTAAAAGCAGTACCTGACTATAATAAAAGCAGCCATGCAGTACTAATTTACTGTAAAAATATCACTGTACCCCATTGACCAAACGGAATAAATGGTTTACACTGTTGGTATGTCCTGTCCTTTAATGGCTATGGAACTTAAGACCTTCAAATCAGCCGTTGCCTCTTGGCAAAGGCAACCGGCGTACGCCATCAGCCATATGTGGACGTTTTTTAATTAAACCGTATCCCCTCTCCATTTTCTTTAATTATTTACAGTGTATATGAGCATACACGCTTAATCAGGTCGGAGGGGATTGCCACGAGCCTTTCTCAATATAGGTGAAGAGGCGGACGGAGGGAGAAATGACTGATAAGTATAAAAAACTGCATGTTCAGCTGGAGAGCGAACACGTACGCCTTGGCGAGGAACTGACGAAGGTGCAGACATCGGCATCGAGTTCCGATGAGCGTCGGGAGGGCAGTCCCTTCGGCAAACGCGAGGAGGAAGCCACCGAGACTCTGGAGCTGGAGAAACGCCTGGCTCTGGAGAATCGCATCCGCCAGGAAATGAGCGATATTGAGCATGCTCTCGATAAGTATGAGAAAGGCACCTACGGAATGTGTGATAATTGCGGCAAGCCGATAGCCCCGGAAAGACTGGAAGTGCTGCCGCAGGCATCTTTATGTGTCAATTGTAAGGCGCTGCTGGCGAAGAATGCAAATGTCGCACCACCCCCGAGATAACTGGCGGGACGTGGCTCTTGCCGCTATTGCGTTACTCGTCGTCCTGGCCGATCAGCTATCAAAGTGGTGGATACAGGCCAACCTCGCGGTGGGGCAGGTTTATTTCGATGCCGGTTTTTTTCAGATAATCCATGTCCGGAATACCGGCGCGGCCTTCGGCATCTTCAAAGAGCATACCACGGCTATCATCGTACTGGTCTTCATCGAGATATTCATTCTTCTGCTGATTATCTTTTTACTGCGCAGTCGCCTGTCCTTTCTCAATACCAGGCTGGTGCGGGTCGGCCTGGGCCTGATTATGGGGGGCGCTATC
>CAYNDI010000122.1:0-7057 GCA_964395955.1 uncultured Dehalococcoidaceae bacterium | reverse complement strand
GTGATAATAGCTGCCGCCGCTCCATCGCTGACGCCGCAACAGTCGAATAAACCAAGCGGGTAGGCAATCATGGGAGCGTTCAATGCCTGTTCAAGGGTAATTTCCTGCTGAAAATGGGCCTTGGGACAGAGCGAGCCGTTGTGGTGATTCTTCACCGCTATTTGCGCCAGCAGTCTCTTTCCGTCCTCATGGGTCAGGCCATGCTTGGCGAAGTAACCCGTCGCCATCATGGCAAAAACCGCTGCCGGCGTCTGTGTAGTAAGTCGATAACTCCAGGTCGCAATCGGTCTGGTCTGTGGGAGTCCGGAATAACCTGTATCCTTTAACTTCTCCGCCCCGACTGCCAGGACGATATCATATGTCCCGGATGCAACGGCATAACATGCCGCTCTTATCGCTTCCGAACCGGTGGCGCAGGCGTTCTCCACATGTGTTACGGGTATATAGGAAAGTTTAAGAGGTGCGGCCAGTATCTGTGCGGTCTCACCGGAGAATACGGTCCCCCACCAGGCAGCCTGGATATCCTTCAGGTCGATACCCGCGTCTTCGTAGGCTTCATAGGTTGCGTCGATTATCATGTCCTCCAGGCTTTGTTCCCAGTTCTCTCCGAACTTCACACAGCCCATACCTATAATGGCTACTCTATCTTTTATACTGTCCATTAAATCTTTCCAGTTAACCTCTTACGGGCTGGCATTTCCACCAGTAATTGTAGATACCACCGACATAATAGAGTTTCCGGAAGGTCATTTCCAGCGGCATACCCACCTCGACCGCAGCCGGGTCCCGGTCGGTCATATCACACATCAGCCGGCCGCCGCCTTCAAAGTCCACGAATGTCACGGTGACCGGAGGATCGACACTCTGTACCACGTAATCGTGACTGAATGAAAATACCTTCGCCGGTTTATCGAAGAAAGTATACGGATCAAACTGGTCTTTCGCATGGCAAACCAGGCAAACACGCTGTGGCGGGTACTGCGGGGTGGCGCATTGCCGGCATTTTGTTCCCGTGAGACGCAACTCCCAGGTTCGTTCTCGCCACTGCGCTACCGGCGACGGCTGCCGCGCCTCAATCGGTGGTCGTGCTGCAGGTTGTACCTGAATCAGTTCACGCCATTTCAGATATCTATTGTAAGGGGTCAACATGCTTTTTGAAGACAAATACTTTTTTATACCTCTCCTATCTGCAATGCGGGTGATGGAATCTGTTGTGGTCAAAGCAAATACATCGCAGCCGTTCCCGTAACCGGCCAGCATTATCCTCTCTCTCTGGTCTGCCTGCTCCAGGGCGGAGACAAGACTCATCAGGCACATGGCACTGCCCGTATTCCCTACCTGTGCATGTAGTACACCCTCAACCTGACTCTCATTAAATCCCAGTTTCCGGGATAGTCTATTTTGCTGACGCTGATTAGGTGAATAGATAGCTGCTCTTTTAAAATCCGCTGTCGTCAGATTTATCTTGCTGAGGAAAGCGCTGACGCAATCCCCCATTATTTTCGAATAACCCATGTCCGAAGCGAACCGGTCTTCCGCAGTGCGTACATAAGTATCTCTATCCGACCTCCAGACATCCTGAATCTCATGATATCTGGTATAGTATTGATCTATCGTAGCAATCAAATCCTGGCTACCAACCAGGACGGCAGCGGCGCCATCACCGAACGTCATCTCGTCCGGACCGGCGGGATAGCCCAAACGATTGTCTGCAGCGCACACCAGGATACTTTGCCGGTTTCCGCTATCGACAGCATCCATGGCGGCCTTTAAGGCGTTTGAGCCGCATCTAAGAGAACCGGAAAAATCTATCGTTATTGCTTCTGGCGGTAAACCTAATACGGCGGCGATAGTTGCTGCAGTCTGTTTCTCTTTATAAGGTGCAGTGGTCGAAGCAAAATAGAGCCCGTCGATTTCAGCCGTATCAATCCCTTGAATGCAGTCTCTGGCTGCCGCTATAGCCATGGTAAGGCTGTCTTCATCATAGTTGGCCACGGCTCTTTCACCTGTTGCCGCTCTCATTCCCCAGGCACCGGCTATCTCAGCCCTGCTTAGTCTATAAAAGGGAATATACGCTCCGTATGAAATAATACCTGCCATCAATCAACCTTAAATATTGAGCATTGTTATCTTCCCGGTTAGAAGAAACCGTGTTATTTTTTCAGAACTATCTCCCCCAAACTGACATCCTTCATGGTTTTTACTTTAATACTCCTCGACTTGTACCCGGGAGCCTCTATTTTTAGGCTGTAGTCTACATTGTCAGCCAGTCCTTCAAACTCAAAATCACCGAAACCGTTAGTCTTCGTTGAGAGGTTATCTCCATTGCTGCTTAACGTAACGGTCAGTCCTACAGCCACCTCATCCACATCCCCATAGATAACCGTTCCCGCAATGAATTTTTTCGGCAGGCCGATATATCTGACCTTCTCTTTCAAGCCGAACTCGGGGTGAAGGACTTCGGTGGCACCCGATGCCATCAGTTTACTTATCTCGCTTTCCGGATCATCCAGGTCGCCGAAAATGAGTGCGTCGGTAGGACACGATTCCACGCACCTCGGTACTTTCTCTCCCCGGTCCAGTAAATGAGCGCAGAGGTTGCATTTCTGGGGTAACTGCTTCTCTTCGTTCCATTCTATCACCCGGTAGGGGCAGGCAGAGATAATTTGTTTTTGCCCCTTTGCTTTAACAGGATCTATGATAATAATACCGTCCGGACGTCGGTACACGGCCTTTTTCTGCGCTGCCTTTATGCAGGGGGCATCTTCACACTGCATACAGGTTACCGGCGTATAGGCTACCTTCACCACGGGGTATTGTCCCCTTTCTCTTTCGATAAGTCGAATCCAGTTCATACCTGCCATCGGCTGGGCGGCAGAGTAGCCCGGGTACTCGTTACCGGCAAACTCATCGCGGCAGGTCAGGAAGCAGTTATAGCAGCCGGTACACTTGGTAATATCGATTATCATTCCATATTTTGCCATCTGGTTAACCCTCCCATTTACATACTTCTACCAGGCAGGAATTATTAGCCATACCCGGGGCATTTTTTGATACCAATCTCGACGGGGTAAGTAAATTCATACAGCCACCTTTGTCGATACTGCCAGGATTACCCGGCTCCAGCGGGTCATACTTGGCTCCGGCCTGATAGGAATGGATGGTGCCGGGCCTGATCCTCTCGGTTACCAGGGAAATCCCGAGAACTGCACCCCGGTCATTATAAACCTTAACTATGTCTCCGTGGCGGATATTCCGTTTCTCGGCATCGAGAGGATGGATGCGCACCGGCCACCATGAATAGCCATCTTTTTTGACGCGGTGTTGTGGTATATCTTCCAGCCACGGGTTCTTATTATCATGATGAGTATGATAGGAAAACCGTACGTGCGGCGTAATCATCTGCAACGGGTATTTCTTAGTCAGCTTCCTGGTGTTATAACCTTCCCAGCTAGGGATATAACGGGGGAGTGGTGGTCTTTCTTTATCATTAGCGTCAAATTTAGTCAAACTCTCGGAAACGAACTCGATTTTACCGCTGTAAGTAGCCAGCAGGTGCGCCCTGTCAGTGCCGAGGTTTGGATTCAAGGGATCGGGGGTATCACAGGGGCGGCCTTCATAGAACCAGCGATTGGATACCGTAGGCTTATAATCATCTGGTAAAGGAACCACGAAATACCCCTTCTTCTTTAAGTCCTCGTAGCTGATGTGCTTGGGTAAATCAGAGTAATCGTAGATTTTCTTCATCCACTCTTCCTCGGAGTTGCCCTCGTCGTATTTCTCCAGGAAGCCCAGCCTGTCGGCCAGGGCCCTGTAAATTTGCCAGTCCGGTCTGGACTCCCACAGTGGTTCAATACACTTGTGCTGGTAGATAATAACGCGGTGGTTAGTGCCGGCATTGCCTTCGGCGTAACCTCCGGGAGACGTCCACTCGGAAAGGTCCTGATGCTCGAAGTTGGTCGTAGCCGGCAGGATAACATCTCCGAACCTGGTCTCGCTTTGCCAGTGGCAGTCCTGCATCACGACAAATTCCAGCTTTGGACTCTGGTACATACGCACCCACCTGTTGGTATCCGTCATAGTGCTGATAAACGAACCGCCATGACGGTGGATCATCTTGATTTCAGCACCGTTTGGCCCCGGTTCCGGATAAGTCATAGGTTTAAGGTTCTGGTCGAAATACTGCCCGCAGAACCCCTCTCCGTGCCAGTGAATCGGGGGATTCAAAATCGCCTCCGGGAGCAGGATGCGATATACTTTCTGAGTTACCGTGTTTCCGTCGGGAAAGGCACTATACTTGGCTACCGTCTTGAAGGCATCCCAGCCCGCCGATGCATAGCCGGGCATCTTGAAGCTGAAGTCCAGCGGGGCCCCCATACCCACGCCACCCCAGACGTTTACTCCGGGTTTGCCCAATCCCTGCATGGCAATAAGGATTACCATCAGCCTTGCCCATTCCGTGGCGTAGGCCGCGCGGCAGGCGCCGCCGGTGCCGTACATGGCGCCGGTGGCCAGCATGGTCCTCTTGGCCGCCCATTCGTGGGCTAAGGCGGTAATGGTGTGGGCGGGGACATCACAGATTCTGGCGGCCCACTGCGGCGTTCTCGGAATGCCATCATCCTTACCCAAAATGTGCGCCTTGAACTCTTCAAAACCCACGGTGCGGTTTTCAACGAACCACTTATCATAGGTATCTTCTTTAATCCAGATATAAGCGATAGCTTCCGCCATGGCGGCATCTGTCCCGGGACGCGGCGCTATCCATTTTTCGCCGATATGGGCGGCGGTTGCATTGCAGTAAGGATCTATGAAGACCCTCTGAATTCCCAGCTCGCGCAGCCAGTGGCGCCAGATAGTGGTATCCTGGGCACAGTAGCCGCCCGCGCTGGTATTGGGATCGACCGACCAGAACATGACCTGCTCACAGTTTTGCAGACCATCAGCCAGGATATCGAAATTGTCGGAATGCCCCAGTTTCCAGTAATAACCCCAGGCATGTATGGCGCCCCAGTGCCAGCCTTCCCAGCTATCGGGATTATCCAGCAGTTCGGTGTATCCTAACATGTTATAGAAACGGGGGTACGGGCCCATCTTGTAATAAAGCAATCCCCAATTATGATGTGAAGAAGCCATGGCCGTAATGGCTGCGGGACCGTAAGCCTCTCTAATACGCGTAATTTCGCCGGCAACTATATCCAGGGCTTCATCCCACGAGATTCGTACGTATTCGTCTTTTCCACGTAATTCGGGATGTCGTTCCCCGTTAGGGTCGAAGTTTTTCCGACGGTAAGGATACTTAATACGGTTTTCAGAGTAAATTCTCATTCGTTCCCCGACCACGTAAGGATTGAGGGTAGTCCGGCGGGGATCCGAGAATTTCTTACCCTTCGCCTCAATAGTCCATCCTCCTCCATCACTCTCATCGAACATGATAGGGCGCATGCGTTTGATCACACCGTTTTCAACATATACTTTTACCGGTCCACCAACCGTACATTGTGTGAATACCTTTTCCGCCATAAGAACTCTCCTTGCTAAAGTAAATGGTTGCCTTTTGTTACGATGAGACTACGCCGTATTTTTGCCGCTTTTTCATGAACTCCGTCACATTTAATTAATCATTATTGGTTCCGGTTTGTGACGTGGCAAAATCACGGCGAACCGACATTTATATTTAAATAAATTATAGCACTTTCTATTTACTCTTTTCCTCGTCCGTCCACTTCGATTTGATATCGTCAAAGTGGTGATGCATTCCCGTTATATGGTTGCCGAAATTCTCCAGGCCGATTTGCAGATGGAAGTCATTCTCGAGAATACGCTTCCAGGGGCGAACGGTAATCTCGTGCGTGAGGCGGCGGATCATCCGCGGCTGCTTCATGATTTTTTCGGCAATCTCCCAGGCGCGGGACAGGAGCTTTTCCCTGGGGATGATTTCATTCACCAGGCCCCAGTCAAGACAGGTCTTGGCGTCGACGCCGTTGACCATGAACATCATGTAGTTGCCGCGCTTTAGACCGCATATCGCCTGGATTATCAGACCCTGCGCATCGCCCGGCACCGTCGCGTCGCCGAAATGGTCATCGCGCAGGATGAAGTCCGGCACGCAGAGGGTGATATCGCTCATGAAGGCGTTTTCCCAGTGCAGGCCGGGGCCGTTGATGGCGCCGATGGTGGGTACATCAATATCATAGATCCAGTTATCCACGACTTTACGGGCGTCGTGCCAGACGTAATCGAAAATGACGTTCTTGTCGGGGTTGTCCTCGGCCTGCGCGAAAGATTCCATATCGAAATCCCCCACCCAGTACGGGTCAGTGGAGGTCAGGATAATAAGTTCGTTTTCCGGGTCGTGGCCGATAGTGGTCCAGGCCTCCGCCATCGCCTGGTGCATCTCGAAGCTCCATTTCACGGGACCGCCATTGGTATGCAGGCGCACCTGCAGGATGCCGTTCCGGCGCTCGAAGCTCATGTGCTCGGCATAGGTTTTTTTGTAGTCCTCCAACTTAGGATAAGGTACGGGTTTTGTATTAGTCATTTCAAGGCCTCCTGAAAAGTTTACTTCCTATGTATATCGAGATATCTGTTTACGCTTCCCATTTACATATTTCCACCAGGCAAGAATTATTGGCTTCGCCCGGGGCATTCTTGGAAACCATCCTGGATGGAGTTAATAGATTAATGCATCCACCCCGGTCAATACTGCCCGGTTTTCCCGGCTCCAGGGGATCATATTTGGCCGCAGCTTCATATGAATGTACTGTTCCCGGTCTGACCCTTTCAGTTACATGCGCACAGCAAAGCACCGCCCCACGACCGTTATAAACCTTGACGATATCTTCATCCCTGATATTCCTCTTTTTTGCATCTGCCGGATGAATACGTATCGGCCACCAGGAGTAGCCGTCTTTAATTACCCTGTGTTGTGCAATATCATCCAGCCAGAGACTCTTATTGTCGTTATGCGTGTGGTACGAGAACCTGGGGTGAGGACTGACTAATTGCAGCGGGTATTTACCGGTCAGCTTTTTAGTGTTATATCCTTCCCAGCTCGGGA
>CAYNDI010000121.1:256-7107 GCA_964395955.1 uncultured Dehalococcoidaceae bacterium | reverse complement strand
CGAGTTAAAAGAATAAACCTGTTCGAGAGGGGGATAAAGGGGGTGAGTAAAAAAATAGCCAGATGAATACAGGTGCTATTTTCAAAGCTATTGCAAACCTAGAATGACTAGGTATATAATGGTCAAAGATTTTTGGATTTTCACCGAGCGAAAGCGGAGGCAAGGTCATGGCTGAGGAATATGTGGTCGTCAAAGACCTTCACAAAAGCTTCAAGGACTTTAAAGCGGTAAACGGTGTTTCCTTCTCTATCTACCAGGGTGAGATATTCGGGCTGCTGGGGCCTAACGGGGCAGGAAAGACAACTACGATACGTATGCTGTCCACCGTCCTGGAAGCCGAAAGCGGCGAAATCACCATCGGCGGGCATTCTGTAAAACGCGAAGCGGAGGCCGTCCGCAGCCTCATCGGCGTATGCCCGCAGGACCTGGCTCTCTACGAAGACCTTTCCGCGCTGGATAATATGGTCTTCTTCGGCAGGATGGCGGGACTTGACGGCCAGGCGGCCCGGGACCAGGCAATCGCCAACCTGAAGCTGATGGGACTGCAGGAAAGAGCCAAAGGGAAGATATCCAAGTTCTCCGGCGGCATGAAGCGGCGCATCAACCTGGCGATAGCATTGATGGGCAATCCCCGGCTTGTCTTTCTGGACGAGCCGACGGTAGGCATCGACCCGCAGTCGAGAAACAATATCTACGAAAATATCCTGGGACTCCAGGAAAAGGGCATGACTATCCTCTATACTACACACTACATGGAAGAAGCCGACCGTCTCTGCCAGAGAATCGCCGTAATGGACGGCGGACAGATAATCGCCCTGGATACCCCACACAATTTAAAATCGAAAATAGGGTCGCCGGATAAGGTGACGCTGGAAGACGTTTTCCTGAATCTGACGGGTCGTAGCCTGCGCGATTAACAAAGGAAATGAAAAGAGCATTACTGATAACCCTGAATGAAGTCCGCCTGTATTTACAGGATAAAAGCGACCTGGCTTTCGGGCTGCTGCTGCCGATTCTAACCTTCGCCCTGATGTACGGTGCGTTCGGGGGGCAGACCCTGTTCAAAGCCACCGCCAGCATCGTCGATGAAGACCGGGGAGTCTACTCCCAGCAGCTGATAGAAGGGCTGGACAGCATCGACGGCATCAGCATCGACCTGATATCTGCCGAAGAAGCCGACAAAAAACTCGAAAGGTCCGACCTGCTTATGGTGCTGTTTATACCGGAAGGCTTCTCGGCCACCCTGGAGTCCGGCGGCAGAACGGAGCTTGTCTTCAAGCAGAGGGGCAACGGGGGGCAGGAAGGGCAGATACTCGCCAGCATGACGCAGGGCGTAGCGGGACAGATAAACCAGCAATTCGAAGCGACCAACCGGGTAAAAAATCTCCTGGAGGGGAGGGGCATCCCCGAGGACGGCATCGAAGTCACCGTGCAGGATCTCCTTACCCGGGAAAGGCAGCAGCCTTCCCTCGGCATCGAAGAGGAGTTAATCGGTGGTAGCCCGGACTTCATCAATCAATATCTCCCCGGCATTATCACCATGTACGTACTTTTCTCGCTGGCTTTGAGCGCCCAGACAATCGTTGAGGAACGGAGGAGGGGCACACTGGAGAGACTACTCACCACGCGGCTCAACGCGGGCGAGTTGTTCTTCGGCAAATTCTTGTCAACCATATCGCGGGGGTTCATACAGACACTGATATTGCTGGCATTATCCTACGCCGTTTTTCAAATGTTTACGCCGCTGTCCTTCCTGGCATCCCTGGTGATTTCCCTCATCTTCGCGGCGTCGGCCGCTGCCCTGGGCATGATAATAGCCTCCGTGGCGCGGACCGTGGCGGCGGCTAACTGGATAGGCGTCGTGGTGACGATGTTCATGGTGATGATAGGCGGCACCTTCTTCCCGATAGATGAAGCCTCGGTACTCGGAACAATGTCTAAAATATCGCTCAACACCTATGCCAACGAGGCCTATCGTGAGGTGATATCGCGGGGCGGCTCGCTGGGAGAGGTATGGCAGCCGCTGGTGGTGCTGGCGGGGGTAGCCGTCGCGGGGCTGATAATCAGCCGGATGATTTTCAAGGCGGTGCCGGGGAGTAAATAAACGCCATGAAGAACTTGAAACATATATGGTTTATCGCCATGAAAGACCTGAAGATATTCGCTACGGACCGCGCCACCGTGTTCTTTTTCGTTATATTCCCCTTTATGTTCATCGTTTTGTTCAACTTCCTGATGAAAGGCAGTTTTGGAGAGGACACCAGGCTGGAGATACACCTGGCCACGCAGGAACCAGCGGGAGGACTCAGCCATCAGATAATAGACTCAATCGAGACTAAAGACGAGGCACTGCTGGGACCCGGCGACCCCGAAATCATCTGGGACAGGGACTATAATGCCGCCCGTCAGTCCGTAGAGGATGGTGAACTGGAGGGTTTCCTGGCTTTCCCGGCCGATTTCACACAGGCCCTGATGGCGGGGACACCGACGAAGCTGGAGATATACGCCGATGCCAGCGCTACTAATATGAGGGCGGTACTCGGCGGGGTAGCCTCGGCGATATCGTCGCAGATAAGCACGGACAGGGTAATCATCGGCGCCAGCGGTCAGCTCCTGGCGATGAGCGGGGCGACGCCGGAAGAAATCAAGACAGCGATTGGTAAAATAACGAACGAGCTTTTTACGGAAGGGAGTGCGGGGGCGGGAGCGAGTTACCTGAACTACCGGACAGAAAAGGTGGGCGAGGTGGAGGAGGAGAACCCCTCCAACTACGTCGTCCCCGGATACCTGGTGATGTTCGTGTTCTTTGCGGCGGCGGTTTCCGCGGAGGCGATAGTTAAAGAACGCCAGAACCATACGCTGGAGAGGCTGCTGGCTACATCAGCCAGTAAAGAATCGATACTGGGGGGCATCTATACAGGGTCGGTGATAAGGGGGCTTATCCAGATACTTATTTTCTGGGGCGCGGGGATACTGTTATTCAAGGTGGATATGGGGCTATCGCCGGCGGCGGTAATCATACTGTCCATGCTGATGGTCATCATGTCATCGGCGTTTGCCCTGATGCTGGCGACGCTGGTTAGAACGGTAAGGGCCGCCGCCTCGCTGGCGGTGTTAACATCGCTGCTGCTGGCGCCGCTGGGGGGGTGCTGGTGGCCTTCGTTTTTATACCCGGACTGGCTGCAAAACGTCGCTAAAATCGTTCCTCACGCGTGGGCTACGGAGGGATTCAACAAGCTGATGCTTTTCGGGGCGGATTTCGGGGACGCGGTGCCTTCGATGCTGGCTCTGCTGGTATTCACGATAATCTTCGGGGTCATCGGCATCTGGCGGTTCCGCACGAGCTCGTTGTAAGAGAGTAGATTTATAATCTTGAAAATACCTCTTGAAGAAGCCAGGCGTAGAGTGCTGGAACATCTGCGTCTTGGTCACCACCGGGGTCCATCGGTCCTGCAGGTTATGCAGGAAGCCTACGCACTGGTAATCCCTGAATATGCCCGTGGTTACTAGCCGTGTATCACGTAATGTGTGGTGCCGCCGATGGTAGTCTTACTTCTCACTGATAGTATGATGTATATCAGGTTCCAGTTATCAACCTCGGTATAGATGTCTATGTGCATCTGAGTATCGTCGGCATGGAGCATGCCGCTCTCCCAGGTGATATAGAAGGTATCGATGTCAAAACCGTCGATAACGCCTTCGGTAGTACCCAGGGAACGGGCGTTCCAGACGTTATTGGGGGAGCCGGAACTATTATAGTCCGTGGTGATGCCGTCCCAGAGTTTATACTGGACCGGGATATTTTGAGGCTGGGTACGGTAGACTTCAGGAGCATTTAAAGCTATGAAATCGTCGTGCCAGGCTTTATCGCCTTCACCCACGAAACATGATATGGAGGCGGCGTTGACCTCGTTGCCGATACGCTCAGGGATGATGAAGCCGGAGATATCACCGCCGCCATCGCCGTCAAAATCGAAGTCCAGGTTGGTATTTTGCTGGCAGAAAGCGAACCTATCGAAGAGGTAAATCTGATGACCGGCTGTCTCCGGGCTGGAATAGATGATAATCAAAGACCAGGCAGCGTAAGACCAGTGTTCTCCCGTGTCACCTATCACGTCGCCGACCGTATATATGCCGTTGCCGGTCCGGTTCTGCTCCGTCCCGTTGACGGAATATGATTCCAGAAGTGTCTTGACTTTCTGGACACAGGAGTAGGAATACTCCCCCTGGCTGGCATTCTCGAGGACATTGTACTCCAAGGCGGACAGGGTGCCGCTGTAATCAGGATCCAGGGTGTCTCCTATCTTGAAGGTAATGCCGGAATCAACGACAGAGCATATGTGAATATCGTCGATGCGGCAGTCCTCCCCGTTCGCGGTGAAGCCGTGGAGGTAGAACTTGATTTTGAAATTTGCAGTATAGTACTGGTCGGGCAGGATAAAATAATACGACTGTGCGTTGGTGCCGATGTCATTTTCAAAGGCGGTATACAATGAACTCCATGACGAACCGTCGTAGAGCTGGTATTGCAGGGCATCACCATTGGTCTCGTCGCTGAGGGGTTCCAGATTGTTTTGATAGCTGGATTCTGAATGCTGCCAGCCCACCACCACGCTGCCGGGCAGACGGCCGGTAAGATTGACGGGGCTGGTCAACTCCAGCCAGCGGTCACTCTGGTTGTCGCTATCGTAATGACCCTGGATATAAGAACCGCCGTCATGCCAGTCAGAGCCGCTATTAGTCCAGTTATTCAGATTGGAGCAGGTATCCGCCCAGAAGATAGAGAGGGAATCATTATCATCGCACTGATACCAGCCGGACCAGTAGAGGTAAGCATCTACCACAGTGGCATTCATGGGGATACGGTAGGTCTGGTCCGGATATTTGGTATTGGACGTGCTTTCCGCGTCCAGTACTTCACGTATCTCGTTCGCATCACCGTCCGCGTTTCTCATCAGTGTCTTGCCTATAGCCAGGTAGTCGCCGGGGAAGGCGCCGCCCAGCTGGCGTATGTCACACCGGGAGGGATAGGCTTCAATGGAAATATCGCCAGCGGTGGAGACTACCTTGTAAATCTTGGTATCGATATCCCAACACATGGGAATTTCATCGGCCAGGGGGCCGCTGGTTACTATCCAGGCGACCGCCGCCGGCCGGGCGCCGGTCACATTAGCGCTGAATTTAAAGTTGACTTCCGCGGAGGTGGGAATCAACAAAGGCAAGTCGCCGAATTCAACCGGCGGAGAAAAATCCCAGACCGCAACACTCCCACCGGATTGGGGAGAAACGGTGGGGGGGGCAAAATCGTAAGGTGAATCTTCCAGATTGGAGGGGCCGGTGTAGGCAAAACCGTGTGGTATCCAGATACCTATCGAAGAAATTTCCAGAGGGTTGGTCTCGTCTTCGGCGGGGTAGAAGTCTATCTTAATCCGGAAGTCATCATCGTCGAGGGCGGTATCGGTTATCACAATCCGGTTGGTCTGGTTATCGGTGATGTCGCGCTCAATGGCAGCTTTAGCATCGGCGGGGCTGGCGTAGGGATTGATTGCTGTTGGAAGCCAGACGTTCTCGATGGTAACGTTGGTCGTAAAATCGTTGATGGAGTCGTCGAGTGAGTACGAACAAGAGCTGCCGAAAATATAGGGGTAGTTTTCCGTATCACCAAACAGGACTCCGAGACGGTCGTACTTAATCTGCCAGATAGCGTCCTCAATACCGGAGTCCGCGGCATACATTTCATTGGTTTTTGTTTCATAGATTTCGCCCGTTTTCAGAGCGGTGCTGATATGGGAAAGAGTCGGCACCAGGGTCAAACTTCCCAGAAGCAGAAATACCAGGACGAGGATAAAGGCCTGCCCCGATTCTCCGCGTAATAATCTTGATTTTATATATTTTCTAAATTTCATAGTCTTTATCACTCAATTAACGGTCGGGGAGAGATGGTTTTTTGCTTGGTGGCGTTGACAGTCTGGGAGCCTTCGCCCACGCTGCCGGTAACCGTTAGAATAAGTTCACCCTTTTCATCCCAGGTACAGTTCGTCGACGCGGGGTCGATATTGACGTACTGGGATACCAGCATTGTCTGGGTCGTGTTACTTGCGATCGTATAGCCGCGCATGAGCTGCCCGTTGTCCACGGAATATTCGACTTGATTAAACACGTTATCCCAGGAGGTCCATGTAATGGTAAGGTTAGAGGTAGCCGGAAAACCGGAAGCCCCTTCGATCTTTTGCGCCATCTGGGCGTCATGGCTAATCCACTGGATGGCATTAAGGACATGGCGATTGGCGGAAGTATGGTTATTATTAGCGACGGTCTGGTTAATCACCTGGAAATTCGCCATCATAGCTCCCAGGCCGATAACACCGCTAATTGCCAGCGTAGCCATTAACTCGATTAATGTAAAGCCTGACTGCTTTTTATAAATAGACCTGATTTTGTCTAATATCATAGTCCGCCAGAAGGTCTTTATTAATTCTTGCATTGTATTTACCGCGTCCGGTCTACTTTATAGCTCTCCAGTGTCAGAACATCATGATTCCGGTGCTGGACGGTGATGGTTATTTTCTGAATATTGCCGTTCCTTTCTGTGGTTGCGCTTACGGTAGCAGCATAGCCGGGGAATTCATCCGGAATGGTGGCATTGTAGGAAATAGTGTAATTTTCCGTTTTAATATTTTCCATAATGGTCTCGGCCAGAATCTTGGCTGCGGTTCTTTCTTCATTGGTGGCACGGGCACTGGATGTCGTAGCCAGAGCGCCGAGAAAGGACGCGCTGATAATACCCAGAAGGACTACCGCCACGATGGTCTCAATTAGTGAGATGCCCTTTTCGCTTTTCATCACAACCT
>CAYNDI010000121.1:0-246 GCA_964395955.1 uncultured Dehalococcoidaceae bacterium | reverse complement strand
GGGCAGAAAAACGTCTTTCATGCCCGGGTCAATATTAATAAGCCCATTACCCCACTCAGGTATGGGTTCTCCCCTCGTATTATTCGCTCATAGCTACTCAGTGTAAATAGTTAATTCGTAATGTATTACTAATTACTTAGGTCATTTAAATATATTTCTATCTTCCCTAGGCTTTCAGTGAGTTTATTATTGGTGTCTTGAGGAAAGCTTTAACCACCACAGGGTCGAACTGGGTGCCGGCACACT
>CAYNDI010000120.1:0-7128 GCA_964395955.1 uncultured Dehalococcoidaceae bacterium | reverse complement strand
ACATATCTCTATTTTATAACCGCCTACGGTTTATTTTTTTATATGTCTTCCCTTCATCAGCCACCAGAGCCTTCCCAGATTGCGTACAAACCTGATTTGCTGCGGATAATGGCCGCGGGCGAAACAGGCGATGAGAAATCCGAGCGGGCGCCCCGGCCACCCTTTCAACGGTAGTTGTCGCTCCTTGCCTTCAACACGGATAATTCTTCCCAGGATCAGCCCGGCAGGTATGGGAGGGTCATAATACTTGAGTGCGTCGCCTTTGGTGATTAAAATGGTATTATCCTTGTGTTTTTCTACCCTGATAAGACGGTGTGCCACGAGTATATCGTAAGGGAGACGGTAGAAAATAATATCCCCGACGTTAGCCGGAGCTCCGTTCATCGGCTCAACGATGAGAATATCTCCGTCTTTGATAAACGGATGCATGCTCCTGCCGTGAGCCCGGAAGCGAATTGATTTACCATGGTCAAGTAACTCCTGGCTTAACTCCAGGAATTCTGCCTGGCCAGCTTTCATCGCACAGGTTCCCCGGAAATTACTCTTTTAATAAAATCCAGGGCGCTTTTATCGGGGACGAACCCCAGTTCGTAGCAGGGAATCTGCTCGGCTAGCTGCCCGATAAAGTCCAGAGAATAATTAAGGCAAGTTTCATCCCAGAACGTGGGGAAGCACCGTACGAACAGTTGTGAGGCGGCATCGCCGGCTTTTAGCGGCAGAGCGTAGTTTTCCGGGCTGTGCTTGATGAGGAAGATACTTTCCAGAGGGGTTCCTTCCGGCGATGATATCCGGGCATCACTCAGCCACGGTGTTCCGTACATCCAGAAACGGTCGCCCGTTTTGCGGACGATTATGCGTTCATCGCTCAACGCGGTAGCGTCTTTATCTCCTTGCCATAACTGACCAATCGTACTTTTTCCCGCGCCGGATGTTCCCGTGAATATCATGCCATGCCCCTTGTAGTTCACCCCGCAGGAGTGGAACTCAACGCCCCTTCCCCGCGCCAGCAGATTTACCATTAATACTTCATCCAGCGGATAGGCGGTGGGATTAAGGGGGTAATGACCGCCACGACCGTCTTCATCTGGATTTCCCGTATTTCCAGGTTTATCGATTGTTCTGACGTACAGGTCCCCCGACTCAAACATTGAGTCGATTACCGCCACCTGGTAAGGGTCAGGCCCCAGAACATCCGAAGAGAACGTTATTTCGTAATTTTCGTCACTGCGATAGACAGCCCAGACCGCCCCTGAGTCAATGAGCTTTTCTTTTAGTCTTAACGGAGGTAGCGGGCCGTAGTGTATCCGGAGACGTAAATCGGGTTTGCCTTCTTTGACGATAAATTGACGGTGGGTATCAGAACACATCAGTTCAAGGTTACTATCGGCAATAAAATGGATGATTATCCCGGCAATGTTTAGCCTGTATTGAGACAGGGGTCTACTGGTTAACAACGGCTTCCTCCTGTTCCAGATAAAATAGAATGCAGGAGGAACCTGTCCCGGGAGCGGCCAGTACTTCCCTGAAGACCTGCTCCTCCTGCTTTCTTATTTAGGAATGACCGGTTTGAGTTCTGTAACTACCTAGTCACGTGCTGGGCTTGCTAAGGCCGGCTTTACCGGTCTGGCAGCCGGACTTGTCTTAGCTTCCGGAGGATTTACAGTTGTTGAACCAACCGCCCAAGCAGTTCCAGGCACCTCCGTTTGGTCCGCCGAAAGAAGCAGTTTTACAGACCCCGAGAAGTACCTCGGATGGGACTAGATTTACCCGGGTCAATCCGGGCTTCGTGTATGCTTTTCGCATTTTCTTTCACCTCCCTACCTGGTTTTCTTGTTATGCCAGGAGGCATGACCACCTGGCCATAGCCTGCCACCGCCTTTTCAGAGGGTGGCAAGCGTGGTCATCATTGTTTAATATCCGCCTGGATACCATGGGCATCCCTGACGGCAGCTACCTTGAGCTTCGTCACCTGGCAGAGAAAATCTACTTTAGCTTCCGGGTCGCCGTGCTCCAGTTGTCCCCAGGCAGGGCATTGTTCACACATACCTTTTAGTTCACATGCCTGGCATTCGGAGTATCGGGTACGCTTCCTGGCCCGCAACTCGGGAATCGCCTGATAGAAACCTTCATGGAAAGTCCCCCGGCGAATGTCATAAGCGGGTTCACGGGAGACGATACATACCGAGAGGAGTCCGGTTGAGCTGATGTGGAAATTATTGACCCCGGCCCCGCATGTATAAAGGTCGTCACACTCGGGCACATTGCCGAATTGTCTTTCAAATTCCTGTAATTCCTTGAATCGCTCCACATCGGCCTTATCCAGGGCAATTATCTCCTCGGGGGATAACCGGAGTTCTACAGGGTCCAGGGAGCCGTCCAGCTTGGCGTTAATCATACAATCGTATTTAAAAGGAACCTGAATACTCGCGGCGTACCGCTTCATTTCTTGCAGTTCATGGCGATTAGTTTTAATGATTATACTCTTGAGCTGAAGATGCAATTTTCGCTCACGCAGGAGTTCGATGCCGCGGATACAACGTTCGAATGAGCCGGGTATACCGGTAACTTTCTCATAAGTGGCGGCCGTCATACCGTAGAGGGTAATTTCTATAGAAAAGGGCGGGTACTCGGCCAGAAAATTGGCAATCTCCGTTGTTATCATAGTGCCGTTGGTGAAAAGGGTGATGATCATCCCCTTGCTTTTGGCATATTTATAAATGTCCTTGAAATCAGGTCTCATTAATGGCTCGCCGCCGGTTATCAATAGCCACATACAACCCTCATCGACGACCTGGTCAATGATATCGCAGATTTCCTGATAGGTTAAGTCGTCCTCGAAGCAGGTACCCTGTATATAGCAATGGATGCATCTCAGGTTGCAACGCGAGGTAATATCGATCGAACCGCTAACAGGTATCCTGAGTTCCGTACTTTTATCAAAAATGCGTTTACTGAATTCGCTATAGTCAGTATAGGGTATATGGATACAGTCCATTTATTTCTCCTGTTTTTACCCGGCAGATTCACTGGACACAACCGAAGTAATGGCTCCCGCCTCCTCAAGCTGGCTAACAAAATCCTTTATGTCAACCTCGGCATCCTCGGGAGCTACCTCGTATTCTTTCACTATTATATCTCTAATTTCCCCTGCAGTCACCCCGCCATCGATAAGCTCCCAGATGCGACCGCCGACTTCGTTGAGATTGTATATACAGGTGAGGTCACCCACATCGTGGCTGATTGGCACCAGCACCATTTCACCGGCAATTTTCCTGTTCACCATATTAGGATTTTTTTTGTATATAGTTGCCATGTCAGTCAAAACGCCTCCTCCAACTCATAACAAGCTCTTCTATTGGTCTACCCCACAGTCTAACTATTTAACGTTAATTGTCAATTAGTATTTGGTTAGAATTCGGTATTAATTTTAGTACCAAAAGGTCGTTCCAGGCAGTCCTTTACCAATGGTGTTTCTTGATTATGATGGGATTTCTTCTATTATCATGTTAGAATAACGGACTCGAAGGTTATCATCTTTAACCCAAAAGAAAACGCCCCGGATGCACCGGAGCGTGTGGTTGTTTTCGTGGAGACGGGGGAGAGTTGAACCCCCCATTACATGCTTGTAACTTCCCCGACCTGTTGATCCGGTTCCTTGAGCAGCTATCAACCCCGGGAGAGACAGCACGGCAGATAAAAAAGGCTTTTGAAGATAGAACCTCTTCCGATCTTTGAATGACCTGCCCTGATTAGATATATCATAAGCAGAACTCCCTGATTCATTGTTACCTCAGTGAACCTCTAAGTTAATTACCTTTTAATAAATAATGTTCCTATTTAGGGGCAATTCCCGTCCTCCTTTTACCCTCAGACCATAATATTACTGTTTTGAACCAGTTTATTGAGCAACTGCTTGACATTTAAGGATAAAAGCAGTAACATATTAATGAGCATATGCTCATTATATACACATGAATGTATTACTGACTATGGACATAAGTTCATAATATCAACAGGGAGGTCTAGAAAATTGAGCCGACAACCGCTATGGCGACGGGTAGATTTTCTACCGAAGATTACCTCCTTTAAACCTGCCGGAGTACCTCTAGCTCAATTGCAGGAGATACGAATCCCCATCGAGGAAGTAGAGGCTATTCGTCTCAAAGACCTCGAGGGTCTGGAACAGGAAGAATGCGCTCGGAAGATGAACGTGTCCCGCTCCACGTTTGCTCGAATATTACTCCTGGCGCGGCAGAAAATGGCTGATGCCCTGCTCAACGGAAAGGCGATAAGGATTGAGGGCGGTAATTATGAATTGACGAAGCGCAGCTTCCGCTGTGGCAACGGTCACGAATGGGATGTGCCTTTCGAGGTTATGATAAAGAAACCACCAGAACTCTGCCCTACCTGCAATACGGCTAACATCATGACGTTATGGCCATGGAAATCCGGGTTGGGGATGACCCGCCAGGGCAGAAAATTCAGAGGTGGAAGGAATTACCGAAGAGGAGGTGATTGATATGCCATACGGAGATGGAACAGGACCGCGAGGAATGGGGGCAATGACTGGGCGGGGTGCCGGATACTGTACCGGCTTTGGCCGGCCGGGCTTTGTTAGTCAGACTTTCGGAAGAGGCTGGTTTGGCTTCAACCGTGGCGTTGGTCGCGGTGTTGGCCGTGGTAGAGGTCGCGGTATGAATCGACACAATTTCAACCAATCGATGTACTACTCCAGGTGGTAAACACCTGAAATTAATATTTACCAAAGGAGGTAAAAGAAATGCCTAACGGATTCGGACGAGGTGGCGGCTATGGCCGCAGCTCTGGTGGCGGCATGGGTTTCGGTTTCCGCGGTGCTTCGCCGCCCTGGCCTTATGTAGGTCGTGGTAGGGGTGGGCTGCCCAGATGCGGTTACTTCATCGGCAGTGCCGGGGCACCGGCGCCACGGTCTTACAGTCCCTCTTTCCAACCGGGAATGCCGACTGCTAATGTATACCCGCCTTACGCTCCCCCGGCCACCAGGGAAGAAGAGCTGAACTATCTTAAGGACCAGGCAGAAGCGATAAAGGGACAGCTGGAGCAAATTGAGTCCAGGATGCGTGACCTGGAAACAGACAAGGAATAAGGTTAATATATTTTAAGGAGGCACGCTATGCCAGGTTTTAACGGTACCGGGCCCAATGGTATGGGGCCGATGACAGGAGGTGGTCGGGGATTCTGTAATCCCCGGGGAGGCAGCCTGCGACAGTATGTCTTTCCCCGACGGGTAGATTATGCTTCCCCGCGTTACGGTATATACGGTTTTCGACCATTTACCCCGCGGGTAACTCGAGAGCAGGAATTCGAATTTTTAAAAAGACAGGCGGAGTCTTTCAGGGATGAGCTTAAAGAACTTGAGACCAGGATAGAAAAACTCTCCGCCGATAAAGAATGAGGAGGCACTATGAAAATTGCTATATCTGCCAGCGGTCGCGATCTTGATGCTGAGGTGGACCCCCGATTCGGTCGCTGCCAGCACTTTATTATCGCTGACGCGGAAACAGAGGAGTTTGAAGCAGTGGATAATTCCAGCGCCGGAGCAAGCGGCGGGGCGGGTATCTCGGCAGCTCAAATGATTGTCGATAAAGGTGTCGAGGCGGTCCTTACCGGCAACTGCGGCCCGAACGCACATGGAGTATTATCCGCTGCCGGAATAAAGATTATTACCGGTGTATCGGGTAAAGTAAAGGATGCTATCGCGGAATACAAAATCGGCACCTATTCGACCGCTCAACAAGCTAACGTTCCGGACCATTTCGGGATGGGAGCACAGACAGGAGGTGGCTCCGGTATGGGCGGAGGTAGAGGAACGGGACGCGGCATGGGCATGGGCGGTGGCGGTGGCAGGGGTATGGGTGGCGGTGGCGGTAGAGGCATGGGTGGCGGTGGTGGCAGGGGCATGGGAGGCGGCATAATGCCTGCATCTTCCTCAACACCACAATCATCAAGCCCGGAGCAGGAAATAGAAGCTCTTAAAGACCAGTCACAGGCACTGGCACAGCAACTGGCACAAATCCAGCAGCGTATCGAGGAATTGGGGAAGAAAAAATAAAAAAAGGGGAGGAAGGTTTATGCCGGTCTGGAAATATGCGAAGAATAAGGAAGTGACCGTAGAGGATATAGATAAGGTTTTGGCGAGTATTATATGTTTCAAATGCGGCAAGGAACTTCACTCTGATGAATGTCCCTTTTCCAAATTAAGAGATGAACTGCAAGCCCTGAAACAAAACGCAAACGAAAACATGAGATAGTACGATGGAGGTGTTATCATGCCCAGAGGAGACGGAACCGGACCGCCAAGTAGCGGCGGAGCCGGCAGGAGACCAGGTAGAGGTAGCAGTGGCAGGATGGGCGGCAACCGGCTTAGTGCCGGCCCCGGCGGGGACTGCGTTTGCCCGAAGTGCGGAGAAAGAGCGTCCCATGATACAGGGGTACCCTGCAGTAGTATGAGTTGCCCTAAATGCGGAACGAAGATGACCAGAGGTTAAGATTATTAGATGATTATATCCGTTGCCAGCGGCAAAGGGGGAACGGGTAAGACCCTGGTGGCGACGAGTCTTGCCCTTTCTCTAAAGGATAATTACAACGTGCAGCTCCTTGACTGTGATGTGGAAGAGCCTAATGACCATATCTTTTTAAAACCGACGATTACCCGCAGTGAAGCGGTTTCCATACCGGTGCCCGAAGTAGACGAGGAGAAGTGCACCCACTGCGGTAAATGCGCTGAAGTCTGCGCCTATAACGCCATCGCCGTAGTGAAGGAATACGTGCTGACATTCCCCGAGCTATGCCACGGCTGTGGCGCCTGTAGCTATTTGTGCCCGGAGAAAGCCATATCCGAGACGCCCCATAAGATAGGGATAATCGAAAAAGGACAGGCCGATGGCGTCGCCTTCGGCCACGGTAAACTCACCATCGGCCAGGCAATGGCGCCGCCGGTCATTCGAGAAGTGAAAAAACTCGTTGATAGGGATAGTGTGGTTATCATCGATGCTTCGCCGGGAACGTCCTGCCCGGTAGTGGAAGCTATCAAAGGCAGCGACTTCTGCCTGCTGGTAACCGAGCCGACGCCCTTCGGCCTGAACGACC
>CAYNDI010000119.1:0-7204 GCA_964395955.1 uncultured Dehalococcoidaceae bacterium | reverse complement strand
TCCCAGCAGTCCGAAGACCTCGCCCTCAGCTATGGAAAGACTGATATTATCGTTGGCTTTGACCTTGCCTTTATAAATTTTGGTAACGTTTTTTATTTCTAATAGCATGGGGACTTTCCATACGATAAAATATCAGTCCGGGACAACCCTTAATATTTATTTTCTATTATATTAATATAATTAACAAATAATAACACGAAATATTTATATTGTCAATATCTAAATTATAAATATTTATTATTTTAATATTCCTCCCGTATTTTTGTTTACAATTTTTCCTTGTGTTATACTCGAATTAGGGAGCATTTTAAGTATTCTTACTTAAAAATCATCAGGTTGGGATAGAGGAAAAAGTGGATAGCGCTATTGAAGAAGCTCAACAACTGGCCGAAAAAATAATCAAAAACGTAGAAAAAGTACTGGTCGGCAAGACCGAGGCGGTACGGCTGGCGGTAATCGCTCTCATCAGCCAGGGGCACCTGCTCATTGAGGATGCCCCCGGTGTCGGCAAGACCATGCTGGCGCGGAGTCTGGCGAAATCGATTAATTGCAGCTTTAAACGGATCCAGTTTACCCCGGATATGCTGCCGGGTGATATCACCGGCGTCTCTGTCTATAACCAGAAGATTGCCGATTTCGAGTTCCGGCCCGGTCCGTTGACCGCGCAGGTAGTGCTGGCTGACGAAATTAACCGGGCGACGCCCAAGGTACAGTCCGCCCTGCTGGAAGCCATGGAAGAACGGCAGATTACCGTGGATGGCGTTACCCGCAAGATGCCCTCGCCTTTCCACGTCCTGGCTACCCAGAATCCTATCGAGTACGAGGGTACTTTCCCCCTCCCGGAAGCGCAGCTGGACAGGTTTCTGCTGCGGATTAACATCGGCTACCCCTCTCCTGCGGAAGAGATAGCCATTATTGAAAATCAACAGTATATTCATCCCATCGAGCAAATCGACCATGTAGTGGATGCCGCGGACATTATTAAACTCCAGGAAACGGTCAAGAAGATATACGTCGACGATTTAATTAAGAAGTATATCGTCTCACTCGTCGAGGCCACGCGCCACCATCCGTCGATATATCTCGGCTCATCGCCCCGCGGCTCGCTGGCTATTTTCCGCACGGCGCAGGCACGGGCGCTACTGAACGGGCGCGACTATGTTCTGCCGGATGATATCAAAGCCCTGGCCGAACCCGCCCTGGCTCACCGGTCGCTGAGGTCCTCCTCGGGGCAGTCACAGGGGAAGGACGGCCGCGCTTCAATCGCCGAGATACTCGAAACTATCCCCGTCCCCGGAACCATGCCCGGGCATTAAGCCGGCCGGTTGGGCAGGATGTCTCCTCATACGCAATTCCCGTCGAAGAAAAAGCTATGAAAAATCGATGGCTCGTATTTAGCATACCGCTTCTTATTTTAGCCCTGGCCCTCTCCGGAGGTTTTACCCTGCTGTGGCGCTTCTTCGTCTTTATCGTGGTGCTGATGCTGCTCGGTTACCTGTGGGCCCGCCTGGGCACTCGGGGAATCAAAGGCCAGGTAGAAAAGTCCCCCGAACACTGCCAGGTGGGCGAGTACTTCGAGGAGGAGTTTACGGTCACCAGGCAAAGCCGGTTCCCGGCGCCGCTGATTGAAGTACAGGAGGATACCGATTTACCGGATTACCGCAACGAAATATCCTTCAATTTTACAACTTCCGGTTCCTATCACTGGCGCAGCCGTGCTTACTGCCGGCGCCGCGGACTTTACCGCATAGGAGCCCTTTCGGTAAAGGTCTCCGACCCCCTCGGGCTCTTTTCCCTTTATAAGCGTATCGGAGAACAACGGCAAATCATCGTTAATCCGGCCACCCTGGAACTGCCCTTCTTTCAGGTATTGCCTCAACAGCAGCCGGGCCAGAATCCCCGCCTCTGGTTAGTCAGCGAACTCGGCCCCAATGCCTCACGCGTACGGGAGTATTCCAGCGGCGATAGCCTCCGCCACATCCACTGGCAGAGTACCGCCCATACCGGCAAACTCGTTGTCAAGGAGTTCGACCCCGACCGTCCTAACTACGCTTATAAGAACATCTGGGTTGTCCTTGATATGCACCGGGATTACCAGCTGGGGCAGGGCGATGAAACCACCGAAGAATACGGCATCACTATCGCTGCCTCGCTGGTGAATAAATATATCAATGACGGTAAAAGTGTCGGGCTGATATCGTCCGGTGAGCAGCCTTTCCTCATCCTTCCCGGTACCGGCGAGGAGCACGTGCAGGATATGATGCGGGCGCTGGCCCTGATGAAAGCCGCCGGGAGTATTCCTATTGATGAATTGCTGGCATCCCAGGTAGAACGATTCGATTCCGGCTCGGCAATCATCGTTATTATGCCTTCCGGCGACCGCTCGGTGGCCCCGCCGCTCCGTCATGTTATCAACCGCGGCGTCATCGCCAATGCCGTATTACTGGATTCACGCA
This sequence comes from uncultured Dehalococcoidaceae bacterium, assembly GCA_964395955.1. Classification (GTDB taxonomy): domain Bacteria; phylum Chloroflexota; class Dehalococcoidia; order Dehalococcoidales; family RBG-16-60-22; genus CAYVPT01. The sequence goes on along the minus strand of CAYNDI010000119.1, from coordinate 4,748 downwards.
GCTTCGGCGGCCAGACCGGTGCCGCTGTTCCCGCCCGTCAACTGGCTTCCGGCGGCTTCCGCGTCTATATCGTCAGACGCGGGCAGGATATCGCCGGGGCGCTGGACAGCCGGGTGTTCTCCCCGAGTTTTCAGTACGCCGAAAACAGGATACCGAGCTATGACAAGTAAGGGTAATCCGGAACAATTACCTCGCCGGGGTGAGGAATTACAGACACGGGGGTCGCTGGCATCCGTTCTCATATCCCGACTGGCTGACTGGCGGGTGTGGTTGAACAGCGTACTATTGTTTCTGGTCCTGGAGATTGCCGTACTCTCCCTGGAACGGGCCGGGTGGCTTGATTCTCCCATACCGTTATCAATAGTGCTTGTCCTCGCCATGCTGGCGGTCTGGCTGCTTGCCAGAACACGACTCCCCGGTTTCCTGGCGCATATACTGTCGCTGGTTATCGGCGCCCTGGTAACTTACGGACTGGTATCCGGCCGGCTGAGCGCCGGGGGGGCTGTCTATTTTGACCTGTTCCTTATTTATCTGGTCTGGGTAATCGGCTATATATCAACCTGGTTTTTCCTGCAAAGAAAGAATGCCTGGGTGGCGGTCTGCCTGGGTACCCTGGTTATCCTGGTGAATCTCAGCAACCTCCCCGATGCGTATTATTACTTCTTCGGTCTGTATTTCATCGCGGCTGCCTTTTTAATCGCCCGGATGCGCCTGTCCCGGCGACAGGATATATCGGAAGGGGGTATTAAACCTAACCGGAGGGGTCTTATATATTTTTCAATGACGTTCCTCTGCCTGGTGGTACTGGCGGTGACGGTTTCCTGGGTGGTGCCGCAGGCGCGTATCCCGCAATTACAGACCATGATAGCCACGCAGATACTCTGGAAACAGGATATAGAAAAGTCCCGTTTCAACATCTTCGCGGCCGTGCCGTCCAAACAGCCCTTGATATCCAGCAGCATGCTTCAGTCCCTGCCCTTCGGGGAGACCTGGCACCGGGGCGACAGGATTGAGTTCGTCGTCATTTCCGAACAGCCTGCCTACTGGCAGGTACATGTTTACGATACTTATACTTCCGAGGGATGGACCAACCGTCCCGGCGCTGAGCACCTTCTGAAATCCAGGAAAAGCTGGAGCGGTACCGAAATAAACCCCGGTACCGGAGAGCTGGAATATACGGTAATTACCGGTATGAAGACGAGTGAACTGCTGACAACCGGTGCTTTTGTGTCTTCGGACACACCGGTCCTGGTGAATGAAAGCGATGGGGATATTATCTCGGTGAAAGCCCCGCGTTTACTCGGTATCGGGGAGAGGTATACGGTCAAGGTTGCCGTTCCTCAAGCCACGCGTGAAGAACTGACCAATACCGGTGAGGAATACCCGCCGGAAATCCTGGATACCTATCTCCAGCTGCCTCCCGATTTCCCTGAAAAATTACGGGACTTAAGTTCCAAAGTGGTTAACTTCGCGGAGTCCGCCTATATGAAAGTGGTCGCTGTTAATGCCTATCTTGACCGGATTCCCTACGTTACTGAAGTGGAACCCCCGCCTGAGGGTACCGACGGAGTTGAGTATTTCCTGTTCGACCAGAGGGAGGGCTTCTGTATTCACTACGCTTCGGCCATGGCCGTGATGCTCCGGGCGGTCGGCGTGCCAACGCGACTTGCCGTAGGCTATCTTCCCGGCGAACCCGGGGAGAATGTCGGCGAATATATACTCCGGGACAAACAGTATCATGCCTGGCCCCAGGTTTACTTTCCGGGGTACGGGTGGATAGATATAGAGGCGACACCCGCCGGCTCCACCGCCGCAGGCAGTGAGGTTACTCTCGAAACGCCGTGGGTATCCCGGCAGAGTATCGGTGATTTGCCGCAGTGGGATGTCTGGCAGATGATGCAGATGTACGGTATCGACCCGGCGGCCTGGGGCGAAGCGACCGTCGTCCCCAGTGTTGAATATCCCCGTTCTCCCCCGGGTCCGCTGCCCTTTGCCGATGAACTCGGGCGGGTCCTGCTGGTTATTCTGATTCTGGTTTTTTGTTTCGTTCTTATCATGACCCCGCTAATAGTGCTGAGGTCGGCATTTTATCGCTGGGTCTGGCAGGTCGACCGGGCGAATCTACCCTTGATGGCGTATGATAAGCTGTGCCGTCTGGGCGCGATGGTCAAGCGGGGCCCCCGGCCTCATCAGACACCGCTGGAATATGCCGCCGAGCTCAAGGAGCTATACCCCGAACAGGCTCAAGCCCTCGATAAGATAACCGGGGCCTACCTGGAAAACCGTTTCGGTCGCAGGAAAGATAGGCCGAGTCTCTTCGAAGAGGCGGAACTCCTCAAGGCACGCTGCAGCATTTTCCACGAACTGCTGAAACGACTGCGTCTGGCGGGAAAGATATTTAAGCGGGAATAGCTGCTCTTGCCCTTTAGTCCCAGCTCTTTAAAGCGGCGGCGCTCCTGCCGGCCAGACGACCGGATGCCAGCATTTCCCCGGCGTTGAGGCCGCCGATGGCATAGATGTTACCGCAAATCGAGCCCATTTCCCCGGCGCTGTGCAGCCTGGGGATTATTTCCTTAAAGGGGTCGAGTACCTGCCCGTAGGCGTTCCGCCGCGGTCCGCCGAGGGTGTTGATACCGCCCGGATACAGGGCGCAGGCATAGTAAGGCGGCGTCGCCAGTGGTTTCAGTGAAGGCAAGCCCCGACCGAAATCCGGGTCGTGCTCCTGCTCGCAGTAACCGTTGTACTTTTCAATAGTCTCTGCAAGGGTGGCCGGGTCCATTCTGCCGCCGATAAGACGCCCCAGTTCTTCGATGGTACCGGCTTTCTTTATCCAGCCCTTTTCTATCTCGCGCAGGTTGTCGTGACTCCACCCTTCAGGGCAGCCTCCCAGTTCGGCAGGGAATGACTGAATACCCAGCAGGTAAGCGCCGCTGGAAGCGGAGTTAGCCGCAATAGGCCCCTGCTGCCTTATCGTCTCGTCGAAAATTAAATAAGTGGGTATATCGGCATATCCCGGTTCCTCCAGGTTATAGTCGCAATGTTTCAGCCACCAGTTGTGACTTCTGATATTAATGCCTTCGTCGGTATACCTCCGGCCGTATTTGTTTACCCAGATACCCCGCCCGAAGACCAGCAGCCAGGCCACTTTGTAATCGGGAACCCAGATATTGAGATAGCCGCACATGGTATTCATATGCCAGAGGTCGGCCCCGGCGCGCTGCGCCATCTTGATACCGTCCCCGGTATTATATGGCCAGCCGGCGAATTTCAACGGGAAAGGCCTCAGGTAGTTGGCTTTCATCTCCTCGTCAAACTCAAAACCCCCGGTACACAGGACCACTCCCTTTTTTGCTTTAATGGCTATCTTTTTACCGTTATTACTGGCGTAAACGCCCCTTATCTCTCTGGTCTCAGCATCCTGTATCAAATCGGTGGCAGGAGTCTCGTATAAGACCTCGATGCCTCTTTTTTCGAGTTGAGTCTGCATCGTCTCCAGGAACTTGATTCCCCATCCCCTGATAACCACATGACCGAAAGAATCGGCTCCCGGGAAACCTGAATACTGGGCGGAACTCCCCTTTCTTATAGTATGCTCGACGCCCATCGATTTCAGCCAGTCCGGATTATTCGCCATCTCCTTCATGAATATCAGGCAGTCTTCCTTCGGCACCAGAGAGACCTTCGATGATACGTCGGCATCCTCCAGTCCGTTGGTACTGGCGGCGTACAGGTATTCCGCGGCGCCTTCGGGGTCGACGGCAAAAGCCGCCCCGATGCCCGACGTTCTCGTCTGGCCTCCCCCGGGAAAAGGCGCTTTCTCCAGTATTACTACGCTGGCGCCGCTGTCAGAGGCGGTGATAGCCGCTGAAATCCCGGAGCCGCCGTAGCCCGCCACGACCACATCGTACTCTTTGTCCCACTTCTCTTCTTTCATTTCGACCTCTTTTCTTGTTCAATAAAACAGGTAAATCACTTCTTTTCCGGCTTCTGTCAAGTACAGTGCTTTTCACAACATATCGCTATTCTATCAGTGTCTTTAATTATCGGGCAACATTGTAGTATACTCAAGTGACTAAACGACATTATCTTGGGGAGGTTTAAAATGCCTACAAACTGGGAATTCTCTCACGCAGCTCTGGTAGTCAAGGACATGGATAAGGCTGCCAGGTGCCTGGAAGCCCTGGGCGCCGGACCGTTCCCGCCTTTCCTCGGGGGCTCGGGGATGTCTTTTTCCGGCAAGACGGTGCGGGGTGAGCCGTCCGACTACGATATGGACCTGAGAATCGGCCGCGGTGACCTCGGGGGGACGAAAATAGAACTGATACAACCCCTTAAGGGCCGGTCTATATATGACGAGTTTCTCGAAGAAAAGGGCGAAGGCCTCCATCATCTGGCTTTTTTCGTCGACGATATTGATGCCGAAATAGCGGATGTGGAGAAGAAGGGATTCAAGGTAGTCCAGACCGGGGCTATGCCGAACACAAAGTGGGCCTACTTGGAATCTGATGATTCCGGCATGTTGATAGAGTTATGCCAGAGGCCGCAGGGTCAACCTCATTAAGTCGAACAGAGACAGGTAGGGAAAATGCTTAAAGGCTATAACGGGAAAATACTGCGACTTGATTTGTCTACCGGTGACATGGATTTCGAACAAATTGACGAACCGACCGCCAGGAAATATATCGGCGGCGTTGGTCTGGCCGCTAAAATCCTCTGGGATGAAACGACACCCGATACTCCCCCGTTAT
>CAYNDI010000118.1:0-7215 GCA_964395955.1 uncultured Dehalococcoidaceae bacterium | reverse complement strand
GGTAACGGTCCGGTGCGGCAAACGCCACTTCCATAAGATGTGACGAGGTCTCGCCCTCCACGTTAGTTGTGCCGGAATAGGTCAACCGGTACGATTGCAGTCCCTCGGTGGCCGCGTACGCCTTGGCCATGACACTCTCCGGTTCGAGCGGGCCTCCCCAGGGCTGTACGAGGGCCAGAATAAGGACAGCTGCCGCCGCTAAGCCAACCAGGGCCGGACGCAGCAACTTTCCTGTAACTCTTATGGTCATAATTTGCTCCTTAAATGCGTAAGTTATAATACCTGCGATGACGACGGCCACTCCAATTATTGTGCCGATGTTCCCCCCAGGTATGATAATGGCGTGAAACAGGTCAAACACCAGCGCCAGCGCACCGAGGGTTATCCCGCAAATGGGAATCCATCGTTTGGCAATCCTTTGCCTGATATCTGTTATCCCGATAACAAGCCCGACCGCAGGAAGGCCGATAATCAAGACCAGACGCCACCAAATCGAGGACATGCCGTATAACTCGATAAACAGGCTGATAACACCCAGCACCAACGATGAAACACCCGCCGCGGCCCTAGCTGTTCTGTTACCATAAGCCAGACCCAATATAAGCAAAATGCCCAGAACCAGCAGAATCGGCGCGGCGAAAGTGGCTAAAAACTGGTGGATATGTACCAGTATCATGGCATCTGATGGCTTGCCTATACCCATTACCATTTCCTCATCCATGTCGACCGCGACAGACCATGCTTTTCCATTAAGCTCTATGAATATGAATGCCACAGTCGTGACCGTTCCCTCTTTACGAGTGACCTCGTCGGGGCCGGTAACCTGTGTAATTTCGATAGAGTGGCCGAGATTAACCTCGCCGATAACGCCTCCTTGGGCTAGTAGCTCCTGCACTCCGGCGTCGGCCTTGGCGATGACAATAGCCTTCTGCTCATCTCCCGGCTGGAAATCGGGGACATCTACCCGTATAATCTCGGTCACTACTCTCTTCTTTAAATTCACCTCGGCGGCGGCTGTTCTCTTCTCGGTCTTAACGAGCACCACCAGCACTTCCCCTTCGTTGCCGATTACTTTGGTCGTCACCTCCACTTCTTCTATTTGTTCATCATCGAAAAAAGCCTGAACTTCGGGACTGTTACGGACAATGGAGGCGGCGGAAGCCGCCGGCGTCCTGAAGTTCCAGGGCTGTGTGACCAGCAAAACTGCGAGAATAATTACCGCCGTACCGATTGCCAGTAACGGACGTAACCAGCGATGAAAGCCATTTACGGGCAACTTTTTGGAAGTCTTGATTTTCGAGATAGTGGTTTCTTTTATGTCCGGAGCTGGAGGCATTATCCCGAGCGTCGAAAGCAGCCGGCCCGCTGCCAAGAAATTGGACAGTGTTTCGCGGCAGTCGGCGCAACCGGACAGGTGCTCCTCGATGAACTCCCGCTGCGTTCGTGATAACTCACCGTCGGCATAAGCCGACAGCAGTTCCTCTAAATCTTTACAATTCATACCCCGCCTCCTCCTGAGTTATACTGCTCGATGAATAGCTTCCTGCCCCTGGCCACGCGCTTACGCACGGCTTCTTCCGAGCATCCGAGTGTCCCGGCGATTTCTCGATATTTGAATCCTTCAACGAAGTGGAGAACCAGGCAGATACGCTGTTCCTCTGGTATCTTTAATAAAGCCTCATTGATAGCAAGTGTCTCACCCGGAGAGTCAATCCGGTTTCCTGAATCGGGAATATTCTCTTCTTTTGAAGTGAAAGGAATGAAAGACAATAGTCTCTTCCGGCGGCGGTGCTGCAGGGCGTTGTTGGTGGCAATGCGGTAAAGCCATGCTTTGAAAGAAAGCTCGGCGTCGGTTTTCAGAATCCCTTTATACGCCTGGATGAATGTATCCTGGGCCAGGTCCTTGGCCATCTCGTAATCTCCTGTGAGTCTAAAGAGGTAGCGGATTATGGGAGCCTGGTAATGCTCGATGATTTCGGCAAAGGCATCAGCCTCGCCGGCACGAACCAGAGCTATAACCCTTGCTTCCTCCAATAGTCGAGCTCCTTTGGTACCTCTATATACTATAATGCACGGGAAGGCCAAAACCGGACAGGATAATCAGTAAACTTTTAGCTCGTTTGCATTTATTAATCTATTCAGAGTGACTTTTAACCGTAGAACAGCAGGGCTATCATGTATTTCTCGTCTATCAGCATGCTCCAGGTGACGAACTCGCCATCATACTGGATGGTGAAGGTGTTAAAAAGGCTGGCTTCGCCGCGCTCGGCGAAAATGTTTTCCGCCTCCTTAAACTCGTCCTCGATGCCCTTGAAATATTTCTCGGCATCGGCGCTCTTTACGTCAGCCTCGCTCCCGAACTTGTATACGTTGGTCCACCTTAAAACGTTCTTTTCTTCTTTCTTTACGGACATCCCGCCAATTAGCAGTCCTTCAGGATAGCTGGAACGGCTGATTCTCGTCATTATGCCCTCCGGCAGCTTGTCTAATAGCGCGGCGGCATTTTTATCGTACATCGAAAGCTCATCGCCGCCGGCAACGCGGAGATAGTCATCCACATTGCTGTTATTGGCGCCTCTTATTATCAGACCTTCAGCCAGCACCCAGCCGCCCGTAACGCTTTGCGGGTCAGAGCTCGGTTCGCTTTTCCACACCTCCATATCCTCATAAGCCGTATCGCGGTAGAAGTCAACGGCTATTTTACCCCTTAGTGCTTCAATGTTATAATCGACCTTGATAATATCGAGCAGTTCGCCCTGGGCTAGATAGTCGATGCCGGAGCTTGCTAATCCGTATTTTTCTTCGAGAAAGTCCGCTTTCCGCTCGTACCATATCTGGTACAGTTCCTCAAGGTCAGCGTCGCTCCGGAGCGCCGCAACATCCCAGAACTCGAAGCCCTCATCATAGTAGACGGGTACTTGCTGCATCATCTCGATGCAGGCTTTCTTTGCAGGAGTTAGTTCCGTTTGGGGTTCGTTCCCGCAGCCTATCAAAGACAGCGAAGCTATGACGGCTAATGCGATTGGTATTACTCTTCCAAGTTTTTTCATTTCACCTCTCCCTTCTAAGGCATAGATATTATATCAGGCCATATCTGTACGGCTATCTCTTCTTGCAGGTTTACAAATACCTCGATGCCTTCTATCGGCTGATCAAGGTATTTCATCTCATCCGGAAAGTAAGGAAATTCACCTGTAAATTGATAAGCCTTGTCGAACACGATATCCATGTTGGCGCCCAGTCTTCCAACCGGGCCTCCCTGGCAGATGCCTATTCTGGTTATCTCGTACCCCTTCTCCTCCAATATCTTCTGCACATTGGTATCGTTCATAGCGATAGCGACCGCTCTTTCTCTGGCACTCTTTGTCAACTCCGGCATACCGGAAATCCCAAGCGGGAAGACGTACGTTACCGCTTGCTCCTTAAGGTCAACGAAGATATCCAGCGCGCTGGCTTCGACGTCTTCTATCATGTAAGCCCCGGCGAAAACCAGTCTAATTTCGATATCGTCATCGGGCGGTTCGCTGGCAAGACTGACCATACCGGAAGCCTTAGTGATTCTTTCCACGTATTCCTTGCCCTCAATTATCTCCTGCACACGCGTGTCCTTAAAGGCTATTTCTCTGGCTTTTTCCTGCTCTTTCGCACTCACCTGCTGATCTCCCTCGTATTCCGAAGGCGCCGTGGTGGTGACTGTTATTCCAGTATCTTTATATATGGTAACCTTTTTCACTTTCGTGCCCTGGTATTCTTTATACTTGAAGGTCATATCGTTTACCCCCGGTTTTACGCTACTCAGCGTCATGTAATTGTAGTAATGGACTTCCACTCTGGTAGATGTCACGGACTGCCCTCCGACCCGCATGAACGGCGCGTCATTCACCTTCTGTGTCTCGAACTGCACCGAGGCGCCCGGTCTGGCTTGTACGTTGCAAAATCCCCCGCTGGTATCCTCCTCGAACTCTATAAGGAAGTGAAAATCGATGATATACCATTTATCCGGCCCCTGGGTGGCGTCATCGGGCAGCGTGTATTCTATCGCCGGGCTTTCCACCACCTCCCCTCCCGTGAGTTCCATATCGGTATATCCAAGCTGCTCCAGGGTCATCACCGCCGTCTTCTCGGCGTCTTTGATACGATCGTTTTCGTAGTATTCTATCTGCTGGATTTCGCTGGTGCCGGTATATTCGTAGGGTTGTGGTTCGGTAGCCGACTTATTACAGCCGGAGCTTAATATCATTATACCTATCAGGATAATTCCGGCTATTGCACATAGTCTTTTCATGATTGTCCTCCTTGCTTGATATTACTCTCTTTTTTCTGCCGGCGTATGAATAGATAAACCACCCCGATAACGACGACCGGAAAAACAAACAGATAGCCGCCGGTCGGTAAAAGAATCAGTGGCCAGAGTAATATTTCTTGAAGCCCGCCATGAATAAACAGGTTGTCTCTCAAAAGCGCCGGGTCATACAGGAATTCAGCTTCACCACCCATTCTGCCTCCGGCGATGAGCAGCCCGAATATCAGGTAATGGACGGCAGACACTATCAGCGCCAGCGGCGCCCGGAACCACCACTTTCTTCTCCTGAATATAAAAACCATGTGAACGGTTATCGCCAGCCACAGCAGAAAGGCAAAGGTTACAAAAACGCCGTTCCCGAACCACTTGGCGAAGAAAATTGCATAGTCACCGTAAGGATATTCACACATTTTCTCTCCTGCTGCCAGCTATTCTATCAGTTATAATAAAGTTAAAAACAGGGCCTATAGGCCCAGGACACCCGCTCCGTTATATGGAATAATGCGTATGATATAATCAGTCTGAATAAAGGCGGTAGTCGCCGTGAAGCTAAAAGATTTAGCCAGCTATCTTATCGTGCCCGCGCGGGCGGATGCCCCGGAGCATTACCTTCTTGAGATGAAGCGCCTGGAGTGGATTTTCATCGCCGTCAGGTGGCTTTGGGTGCCTATCATCTTTATCCTGGCCCGCCTGCACCACCCCACCCAGATGACCACGATGATGGTGCTGGGAGGAGTTATCGGGCTCTGTAATGTTTTCGCCTGTGTTCTGAACGTGAAGCTGAAGACACAGGGAATGCAAAAGGCGCTGGGCATTGCCTTGCTTGTGTTCGATACTCTCCTTGCCTGGGGCGTTATCCTGCTTTTCGTTCGTGATTTCTACACGGCGGCCTATGCCGGCTTCGTCTACATCATCATCGAAGCTGCTATACGCTTCGGTCTGGCCGGCAGCCTAGGCATGGCGCTGGTCTTTGTCGTGGGACTCTACGGGGCTTATATATACCGGTCGGCAGCTTTCGGCGTCCGTTTCAGCGTCTCCGGCTATACTTTCTGGGCCATACTCATGGCTGTCGTCGCGGTGGCCGTGGGCGCTATCGTCCACGAGGGGAAAAGGCAGCGCGCCCTGAGCGAGCGCCGACTCCGTGAAAATACTCTGCTATCGGAACGCCACCGACTTGCCCGCGAACTGCATGATACCGTCTTGAAGACTCTTCAGGGGCTTGCTCTCGAGGCAAGGGCGCTCGGCGGCAGGACGGCAACAACAAAACCATCTGTTAAAGAAACGGCGCAGTATATCGAAGGGGTCTGCTCGCGCACCAGCCGTGAGATAAGAGAGGTCATCTTCGACCTCCGCAGCGATACGGAAACGGCAGGCATCGCCTCGCAGGTAGCTAAAGTCCTTGACGATTGGAGTCGGGCTGTCGGCATTGCCGGTTCCCTCGCTTTATCCGGAGAGGATATCGTTCTTACTCCGGAACCTGCACGTCAGCTCCGTAATATCGTCACGGAAGCCCTTAACAATGTTCAGCACCACGCCTCGGCTTCTCAGGTCAAGATTGTGGTGAGAATATCCGCCAGCGAATTGAATATTGAAATCGGTGATAATGGGCATGGCATCCGCCGCGATATAGGTGAACTGGATAATTTCGTTGCCGAAGGCAAGCTTGGCATAGCCGGCATGAAAGAGCGTGTGGAGCTATTGGGCGGGCGTTTTTCTGTTGCCAGCGACCCCTCCGGTACGCATATTGGGTTAAATATACCCCTGCCACTATCCCCTGTGGAAAGATTGAATGATGATAAGAGTTTTCATAGTTGACGATAACTTTGTCGCCCGGCGTGGGCTCCGCAGCTTATTCCAGGCAGAGAGTGATATCGCCGTACAGGGAGAGGCTTCCACCGGCCGCGCCGCCGTCGAATGGGTAAGAGGCAAACCAGTTGATGTCATCCTCATGGATGTCCGCATGCCTGATAAAGACGGTATAGAGGCCACCGCAGAGATTATTAAAATCAAGCCGGAAACCAGGGTGATGATGCTTACCGTTGTTGAAGAACAGGCCACCCTGCTCCGGGCTTTGCTGGCGGGAGCTAAAGGGTATCTTGTCTATGGTCGGTTTACCCCGGAAGAGCTGATAAAGGCTATTCATATCGTCGCAGACGGCGGTGCTGTAGCTATACCCCCCATATCCCCCGCCTTGCTGGAAAATATCCGGTCCCATGTCACTGGACTTCAAGACATCGCCGAGATGGCCAGCATGGAACCCCTGACCGCCAGAGAAAGGGATATCCTTGGCTTAATCGCCCTCGGTAGAGGCAACCATGAAATAGCCATCGCCCTTTCCATCGAGGAAAAAACGGTGAAAAATCATATCAATAACATCTATTCCAAGCTCCAGATTAAAAGCCGCTACGAAGCTATCAGCTATATGCTTCGTCGCACATAGCTTGTATGCTTAGATAAGACTTCATCTTATTGAACTCCTAATATATGGATACTTAAGCCTTCCCCAAATGGGAGGCTTTTTGTTTTTTCATTTCATCCCCGGTCCCCAGAAGGAGAGGTGAAAAACTAGCTATTTCTTCGTAGGGAACAAAATGACTTAATGTTTAATATCCATAAAAAGGAGTAATACACAAAGTACCGGTTTTTTCTTGTATGGGCTGAACTAAAAATTAAAAATAGCGTTACACTAAGGCCAGTTTAATATATAGCATCAGGCTCGATTTTATAAAAAATGACGCATCCCTCAAAGGTGCGCACGCTTACACGCTCAATAATGGGTTTATTTGGCGCTAATAAACCCAATGTTACTTAACCTGCCCCCAAAAGCGGTACCACCTGTTAGGTCAATGATTCACTTAATGGACCTGCCCCAACTTTTGAGCCAATCATAATGTTATTTTTTCAAATCATAC
>CAYNDI010000117.1:0-7283 GCA_964395955.1 uncultured Dehalococcoidaceae bacterium | reverse complement strand
TACTCACCCCCTTTTTCCCCCTCTCGAACAGGTTTTATTATTCATGCGCGTGATATATTTTGTTCAAGAGGGGGAAGAAATAAAAAGAGGGGTTTCACCCCTCTTAAACACCCCTGGATTATATAATGGTACATAGAATCTGAGAGTAGGCTTCGCCCCCTCTCGCTACGCACTCCCTTTTTATGGGGGATTGGGGAACACACCGGGATAAGCCGCGGATGGTACGAGGGCGGCTCGGGTGGGAATAGATAACTACCGAGGGGCGGGGCAATTAAAGCTGAGGTTTCCACGTAACAGCCAAATATGAACAGAACTATTACGATATACCTTGACAAACCCCGTCCCAATGGTAGAATAGGGTCAAATATCCCTCTTTATCCGGGGTATACAAAGGGGAAAAGGCGGGGCAGCTGATGACATCCGTACGATGCGGCAAGTGCGGTAAAAACAATACGCCGGAAGCGCGTTTCTGCATTTACTGCGGTTCTCCACTTACAGTTGAATCCCAGGAAATTCCGGAACAAGACCGGGCAACCGCCGATGAAATACGCCAGCTGCGCGACCTCGTAGACCAGATAAACTCACGCCTGGACGCACTGGAAAGCAAGCGGGGTCCGGTCTCGATGCCACCGCCGCCACTGATGCCAACTCCTGAAATACCTGAACCTGTTGCCACTGTACCCGAAATGGAAGTGCCTGCGGCACCGATGGAGGCAGCACCACCGGTAGAGAAAAAACCCGTCGTGAAAAAGGAGCGGGAATGGGAGCAGGTACTGGGCGGCAACTGGCTGGCCCGGATAGGTGTCCTAGCCATTATCATCGGCATTGGATTCTTCCTGAAATACGCCTTCGATAATAACTGGCTGGGACCTTCGGCGCGCGTTATCCTCGGTGTTGTTGCCGGATTGATAATGCCGGGGCTGGGATATTACTGGCGGCAGCGGTACCCCATCATGACACGCGTTCTCAGCGGCGGCGGCATCGCCGTTCTTTACCTGTCCATCTTCGCTTCCTTTGCGACTTATAATCTTATCAGCGTCTATCTCGCCATTGCCTTCTTGTTTATTATCAGCGGTATCGCCACGGTACTGGCTTTACGCTATGAGTCGCGGACCCTGGCAATCCTGGGTATCCTGGGGGCTTTCTTCGCGCCCTTTATCCTCGGCGCCTTCAGCGACAGGAGCGCGGATACCGACACCCGGGGCCAGGCCATCCAGCTACTGGTCTACATCATCGTGGTGGATATCGGCGTCCTGGTCCTGTCATCTCTCCGCAACTGGCGCTGGTTCACCCTGCTGGCGCTCGCCTGCTCATTAATCACCTACGGGTTCTGGTACGGCGAATACAACACCCGGGTGGGAGTAGCCGCCGAACAAATCGGGATAACGGCTATATTCCTCAGCTTTGTCGGGGCTACCTACCTCTTCCACATCGCCTGGCGGCGCGTGCCCCGGAATTTAGATTATTTTCTCATGGTGGTGAACGCAGGTGCTTATGCCGGTATCAGCCTGGGGATAATGTGGGACGAGTTCCGGACCTGGATGGGCGGCTTCGTACTGCTGCTGACGCTTTTCTACGGCCTGCTGGCCTACCTTGCCTACAAACGAAATCCCGAAGAGAAGAGGCTCAGCAGATTCTCCCTGGCTATAGCCCTGATTTTCCTCACGGTGGCCATTCCCGTACAGTTCCGCGACCATGCCGTGACGACGATAGCCTGGGCGGTGGAACTGGCCGCCCTGGCCTGGTTTTCTTTCACTCTGAAAATACCCCTCCTGCGCTATTGCGGCTACGCGGTTTTTGCCGTCATGTTCTGGCGGCTGCTCATCTTCGATACCACCGTAGAAATAGCCTCTTTCAGACCGGTACTCAACGAGCGCTTTTTAGCTTTCATTATCGGTATTATCGCCACCTATTTTACCGTATATATCCTCTGGCGGCGGCGAGACACCATCACCGGGGAATGGCGTATATCCGCCCCGATACTTGCGATTGCCGCCAGCTTCCTTACCATATGGCTCATCAGTTTTGAAGCCTGGCATTCATTCTCCAAATCCCTGTTAGACGCCGACCGGACCGCCCGTGAAGGACTCGAGAATGCCCAGAACCTCTCGCTGACCGCGATCTGGGCCGTCTATGCCGTCGCCGGACTTATCATCGGCATCTGGAGGAAATGGCGCTGGGTGCGCATCGGCTGCCTGGCTCTGCTGGTTATCCCCATCGGCAAAGTGTTCGTTTACGATGTCTTCAATCTTGAGACGAGTTACCGTATCGGGGCTTTCGTGGGACTGGGGCTGCTGCTGCTGGTGAGCGCCTATCTCTACCAGCGCTACAGCAAAATCATCAAGGGCGTCTTTGCCAATAAGTAGCCCGGTTGTCATGACACCTCACATCACCTTCCTGAGATTTCAGAGTACCGCCTCCGGTATGACCGGACGTTTTCTGTCAGGGGAGTTGATTTACAGCCTGATATATGCTATAGTTTTTATTCGTGGGATACCTGTGAATAAAGGAGGCTTGGTAGGAGCATAATTAAACAACTTCGTGTCAACGAGCGAATCATAGGCAAAGAAGTACGCCTTGTTGGAGATAAGGGGGAACAGCTTGGCATTATGACCGTGGCTCAGGCGCGGGAGACGGCGAAAAAGAAGGGACTGGACCTCGTCGAAGTAGCGCCGACATCGGTACCCCCGGTCTGCCGACTTCTTGATTACGGGAGATATAAGTACGAACAACAGAAGAAAGAGCAACAGGCGAAGAAAACCCAGAAGCTCTCGGTCACCCGTGAGATTCGTCTGCGACCCAAAATAGGTATCCACGATTTCGATTCTAAAGCCAGGATAGCCAGGAAACTACTGGCTGACGGCAACAAAGTAAAGGTAACATTAATGTTCCGGGGACGTGAAATCACCCACCCGGACCTGGGTTGGAAGGTGCTGCAGCGAATGGCGGAAACCCTCAAAGAAATCGCCTACCCGGAGAGACAGCCGCTGATGGAGGGGAGAAGGATGGATATCATCCTGGCGCCCGCCAGTTCCCGCCCTAAAGCTAAAGTAGCTGTAAAGGAAACCGAGAATGCCGAAACTGAAAACACATAAGGGCGCCAAGAGCCGGTTCCACATTACCGGCCGTGGCAAAATCATGCGGGTCAAGGGACCGAAGAGCCACTTCCGCACGCGCAAAGCCAAGCGGGTCAGGCGGCAGTTCGACGAAATGATAGAACTGAATCCCAGAGACCGCCAGCGTATTTCCAGATTGATACCCTATGGGGTTAAATAGACGGGAGGAACTTTTACTTGCCTAGAGTTACGAGAGGGGTAACCTCACACCGCCGACATAAGAAGATACTGGCCTTCACCAAGGGGCACCACGGTACCAACCACCGCCTTATCAAACGCGCCAATGAATCGATGATTCATGCGTTGGCCTATGCTTATATGCACCGTCGCGAACGTAAAGGCGATATGCGCCGACTCTGGATTCTGCGTATTAATGCCGCCTGCCGCGCCCGCGGCACCACTTACAGTCAGTTCATGGACGGACTGAAGAAGTCCGGCATTGAAATCAACCGCAAGATGCTGGCCGATATGGCTGTCAGGGAGCCGGAAAGCTTTAGCAGCCTGCTGTTGCAGGCTGGAGGGAAGGCACAGGACTGAAACAACACGTTTTTTAAAGGTCTTTCGAGTTCCCCTTTCCTCCACGGATGGAAGGGGAATTTTCTTAAGATAAGAAGGGACGTATTTCGTCAAGGACAGGAGAATGTCAGAACAGATTGCCGAGTTGAAACAAAAAGCGCTCCAGGAACTGGAAGGCATCAAAGATGTAAAAGACCTGGAGTCGTGGCGTGTCCGCTACCTGGGTAAGAAGAGTCCGCTGACCCGGATTCTGCGCAGTCTGTCGAACCTTTCCATTGAAGAAAGAAAGGCCACCGGCGCGGCCGCCAACCAGCTCAAAGTCCTGCTGGAGACCAGCGCCGTAGAGAAAGGGCAGTCCCTCCGGGATGCCCGGTTCAGCGCGGCGGCAACGGAAGAGACTGTCGATATCAGCCTGCCGGGTCGACCCTACCCGGTCGGGCACCTGCATCCGATTAATGAGGCAATCGAGGAAATCTGCGATATTTTCGTCTCCCTCGGCTTCCAGGTTGCCGAAGGCCCCGACGTTGAGCTGGACTATTATAACTTTGAAGCATTGAATATACCCCCTGAACATCCCGCCCGTGACGGCATGTCGTCATTCTGGATTGATACCCCGGCCCTGAAAAGGGGCCAGCCCCTGCTACGCACCCACGGCACCGCCGTCAGCGCCAGGGTCATCGAGAGAATGAAACCGCCCATCCGGACGATTGAGCCGGCCAAGGTCTATCGCTACGAAGCCACCGACGCCACGCACCTGAATATCTATCACAACATAGACGGGCTGGCGGTGGACAAAGGGATTACCATGGCGGACCTGAAAGGTGTATTATTCGAATTCGTCCGCCGCTACTTCGGCCAAGACCGGAAAGCGCGTTTCCGCACCGACTATTTCCCCTTCGTAGAACCGGGTGCCGAGATATCCATCGACTGCGTAATGTGCCGGGGCTCCGGCTGCCGTCTCTGCGGTAACAGCGGCTGGATGGAACTGGGGGGGTGCGGCATGACCCACCCCGACGTCCTGCGGCGGGGCGGTATAGACCCGGAAGAATACACCAGCTTTGCCTTCGGTATGGGCCTGGAACGGTGGCCCATGATGCGCTACGGCGTTGACAATATGCGGCTGTTCTACAATAACGATTTAAGATTTCTGAGGCAATTCTAGAGCAGAGATATGAAAGTACCGTTAAACTGGCTGAAAGACTACGTGGACGTCACGCTGCCCACGGCCGAACTGGCCGGGAAGCTGACGATGGCCGGCTTCGAGGTGGAAGAGATAATCACCACCGGCGGCGGCTGGGATAAAGTCGTCGTCGGGCAGATAACCGCGGTCAACCCCCACCCCAACGCCGACCGGCTGCGCCTGGCGACGGTCAAACTGGGCACCGGGGAAGAGACCGTGGTCTGCGGCGCTCCCAACCTGAATACCGGCGATAAAATAGCCTTCGCCGGTATCGGCGCCCGCCTGATAAATCCCTATAACGGTGAAGTCGAGGAGTTAAAAAAAGCCAGGATACGCGGCGTGGCTTCCAGCGGCATGATTTGCTCTGAAAAGGAACTCGGTATATCCGAGAACCACGAAGGTATCATGGTACTGGCCTCGGACGCGGAAATCGGCATGCCGCTGGCGGAGTATATGGGCGATACCGTATTCGATATCGATATTACGACCAATCGCCCCGACTGTCTTTCGGTGATCGGCGTCGCCCGCGAAGTAGCCGCTCTCAGCGAACAGGAGATGCACATACCGGTAATCAGCTATGAAGAAACCGGCGACGCTATCGAGAAGCAGGTAACCATAGAAATCGAGGACCCCGACCTTTGTCCGCGGTACTGCGCCAGTCTGATTACCGGCGTAAAAATAGCCGAATCTCCCGCCTGGCTCCAGGAAAGGCTTATCGCCTGCGACCAGCGACCCATCAACAACATCGTCGATATCACCAACTACATTATGCTGGAATACGGACAGCCCCTGCACTCGTTCGATTACGATTCGCTGAGAAAGCAGAAAATAATCGTCCGCCGCGCCGCCGAGGGTGAGAATTTCTATACGCTGGACGAAGAAGAACGCAAGCTGACCAATGAAATGCTGACCATCGCTGACGGCGGAGGGACGGTGGCCATAGCGGGGGTCATGGGAGGCCTTGACAGCGAGGTCACCGAAAAGACGACGTCCATCCTGCTGGAAGCCGCCAGCTTCAAGGCGGCCAGCATCCATTATACCAGCAACCGGCTCGGTCTGGCCAGTGAAGCCTCGCTGCGTTTCGGACGCGGCATCAGCGCCGGACTGACGGTCCCCGCCCTGAAACACGCCACTCAACTCATCGCGGAACTCGGCGACGGCAAAGTCGCCAGAGGTATTATCGATGTCTATCCCGGAAAAAAAGAAGCCGAACCGGTTTCCGTCACGGCGGATAGATTTAAACGTATCGTAGGGATGGGGGTAAGCAGGGACAGGATAGTAAAAGTACTGACCTCACTGGGCTTCGAATGCGATGCTGACGGCTCGCGGATAGTGGCCAAAGCGCCCTACTGGCGCAGTGATATTAAATACGACGTCGACCTCATCGAGGAGGTCGCCCGCATTATCGGTTACGATAAAATCCCGGCCACCCTGCTCGCCGATACCATACCCCCGCAGGACCCGTCGCCCGTCCTCAACTTAAAGAAGAAAATTAGATATTGCTTAACGGGCTTCGGCTTTCAGGAAGTTATGACCTATTCGCTGACCAGCCTCGATATGCTGAGTAATCTGGTGCCCCGGCCGCGTCCCCCGGAGCCAGCGCCCCTACGTGTAGACAAGCCGCTGACGGTTGACCAGGAATACCTGCGGCCTACCCTCCGCGCCAATCTGCTGGCCACCCTGGCGGTTAATCGCCGGCACGAAGACGGCGGCATCCGGCTCTTCGAGATTGGTAAGATATACGTACCCCGGGAAAACGACCTCCCCGATGAACCCGAAGCGCTTTGCGGTGTTATCAACGGCCCCCGTATTGAGCCGTCCTGGCTGGGCGGCGATGGCACCCTCGATTTTTCCGATGTCAAGGGTGCTATCGAAGGGCTGTTCCGGTACCTGGGCGTGGACATCAGCTTCGAGAAAAGCAGCGACGAAGGACTGCATCCCGCCAGGCAGGCTGCCATCGTGGTGAAACCAAAGGACGGCCCGAAGGTGAAACTGGGTGTCATCGGAGATCTGCACCCGAAAGTGGCGGATGCCTTCGAAATTACCGGCCCGGTAGGACTGTACGAAATCAGTGTAACGGCGCTTTCGCCCCTGGCCGCCGGCTACCGGATGTACCAATCGATACCGCGTTTCCCGAACATTACCCGGGACCTGGCGCTGGTTGTCGATACCGGTGTCACCCACCAGCAGGTCCTCGATATCATTAAGAGATTTTCGCTGATATCAGAGGTCATTCTTTTCGACGTTTATTCCGGCCAGCAGGTAGCCGCCGGTAAGAAGTCACTCGCCTACAACCTCGTATACCAGTCCCCCACCCACACCCTGACCGACGAAGAGGTCAACAAGGTACAGGAACAAATCCTGGCCCGGCTGACGAAAGAGCTCGGGGCGACGCTGCGGGGATAGCAGACAAAATCCCCCTTAATCCCCCTTTTTCAAAGGGGGACAACACAAAGGGCGTTTAAGAGGGG
>CAYNDI010000116.1:0-7297 GCA_964395955.1 uncultured Dehalococcoidaceae bacterium | reverse complement strand
TAAAGCACACCGCCAGCGTTTATCCTGAGCCGGGATCAAACTCTCCAAAAAAAACGTTGACTTACTTGTTTATAACCTTCCTTCCGCTATCCAGTTGTTAAGGTACAAAAACGCTCTCTAAGAGCGCATTAAAATACTATCATAACCAAAGGCAATTGTCAATATTGGCCGTAAGGTTTTATTGACACCCGGCCAGCCGACTGTAACCCTGCTTTTTATCCCCACCCCCCCCTCGCTTCATATCTATTCCCACCCTGACCGCCCTTGTATCATTCACTGCCTAGTCCGGAATATTCCCAAAAATAATTTAATTATTGTATCTTGGTTATTGTATCTACTTAAAGGGACGTTTCAGTTTACTGCTCCATCTTCTTCATATCCGCCTTGGGCGGCATTTTTATAGCTCTTCGGGTATTGACGTCCCTCCTTCGTAAGAGTCTACCCTGAGCGAAGCCGAAGGGAAGGAAAACGGGGATAATTAAGTTCCCTCCCCCATGTGAAAACGAATTACTGAGTGGAGATTTTTATTAACTACTCTATCTTCTTATTAAATAAGGCGACCAATCAGGCCTTCCATCATTTGTTTTATTGTTGGTAAGTCGTACCTGGTTAGAGCCATCGGCGTTCATCACGTAGATTTCATCACCGGACATAAAGGCAATCCGTCGTCTGTTTTTATCTGGTTTTTTCCCTCAGGACCTGGTAACTTTCCAATTATCTGAGCAATCGCCGGCCTTCCATGAACCAGAAGCACTCGTTCCATCCTTGCTAAAAGTCCCCTGGAATTTCATTGAGGGTGCACTCTCGAGTTCTAGGGTAAATTTGTTGTTTTCTATGGGCAGCCCTTCATCCAAATTTATTGTGCCACTAAAAGTAACCTTAGAGGAACACGACTGGCTAAACTCAATGCTGGTGATAGTTGTACCGCTTGGATCCACAAAAAGCGTAAACTCTCCAAAATCAGTTGACGCCTTCCATTCACCCGCTCGTGTCTCGGGCGGCGCACTTGGACCGCAACCAATTAATGGAAACACTATCAGTAAAGAACTCATAGTGAGGAATAGTATTTTTAACATTGCTTTGTTATGCTTGTATTTTCCCCACAATACCTATACCCCCATACCAATAAATAATTTCTTATTAATTATCCTCTTTATTCTATCCCCTTCTTCATATCCGCCTTAGGCGGCATCTTGGAAAGCGCCTCGGAAAGACCCAGCACGTTAACCAGCTTGGACTGGTCGGACATGATAAGCTTGGTGTTCTCCTCCAGCGATGCCTGGGTGACCTGGAGTTGCTTGAGTAATTGTGCATTGCCGATGAAATACTTATCGGCAGCCAGAGATACGTTTTCAATAGCCTTGGCTTCGCCTTCCGCTCTTAAGATAGCCGCCTGCCGGTCGCCCTCGGCCACCAGGATATTATTCTGCCTGTCACCCTCGGCTTCCAGTATCTGTTTCTGCTTATACGCTTCCGCTTCCAGGATGACGGCGCGCTTTTCTCGCTCCGCCTTCATCTGCTTGCTCATGGCGTCGGTGATATCTGTCGGCGGCTCGATTGCTTTGACCTCCACCCTGGTAACCTTCACGCCCCATTTATCGGTGGCTTCGTCCAGCGTTGTCCGCAGAGAGGAATTGATGCGTTCCCTTGAGGCCAGGGTTTCATCGAGTGTCATATCGCCGACCAGGTTTCGGAGATTCGTCTGCGCCAGCTTACTCACCGCCACGTAGAAATTGGCGACCTCGTACCTGACGGCTTTGGCATCCGTCACGTAATAGTACACCACGGCGTCAACGGTAACGCCGACATTGTCCTTGGTGATGACCGCTTGAGGCTCGACATCCAGCACGGTTTCCCTCATGTCTACCCGGGCCGCCAGTTTGTCCATGAAGGGTATGATGAATCTGAGGCCCGGCTCCAGGGTCTCCTTGTACCGGCCGAATCTCTCTATCAACCCTTTCTCAGCCTGGTGGATGATGGTGATGGATTTCGCCAGTGTGACGACAAACAGCACGACGAGTATGACAATTACAGTAATAATTCCTGCGTTCATTTATATTTTCCCCCCTTCTGTCTTTTTTACATTTAAGGTAACGCCGCTGATACCCGTTACCGTTACTTCCTCCCCACCCTTTATACTCTCTTCGGCACGCGCCCGCCACTGTTCGTTACCCACCTTGACCAGGCCGTCTTTGGCAGGCTCGATATCCTGTTGAACGATGCCGGTTTTCCCGATGATGGTATCGATATTGGTTTTGGCGGCATTTACGGCAACCCTCCCGTGTATATATCTGCGTCCGATAACCACGTACAGCACGCAGATAATGCCGGTCACGATGGCCGTCCACACCCAGTTATTCATAGCCAGCGTTATCAGTCCGCCCAGAACAAAAGCCGTCCCGATAAACACCAGGTCAAGTGCGGTATCGATTCCTATAAATAGTTCCAGGATAATAAAGACCAGGCCGATACCCACAAAAATCAGCCAGGCCCAGGTATCGTAAAAAAGTACTTCCACAGCTCCATTCACAATAACTTTCCCCTTCTCTGTTGCGGTATATTTTCAGGCGTTCGTCATTGTAATCGAAAAACCATACCGATGTCAACGTCACATCTATCGGAGTTCTCCAGGGTATCCTTTACAAAATGTTTATCCCTCCCATCCCGGTGTTTATGCCCTTTTTATCCGGCCGGGGCTATACTGTAATACCAGAGATTTATCCTGCCATAATTCTGTACCGGAGGTTGATAGGGTATGTTGGGTATGACGACCACCAGTGACCCCGGCACGACCGGCATTAAAGACATCGCCGAGGCGCTGGGCGGGGGCCTTCGTGAAAATTCCCTGATACTGATTGAAGGCGAACCTAAAACGGGCAAAAGCGTGCTGAGCCAGCATATCGCCTACGGTATTATGAGCTCCCGGGGCAGTGCGGTCACTTACTTCACCACTGATTACACCGCGGAAGCGCTTATCGACCAGATGGACTCCATGTCACTGGAAACCCGGCACGATGTGGCGACGGACCGCCTCCGTATCTATAAAGTAATTCCCACCGAGTTCACCAAAGAAGCCGAAAAAACGCTGAAGCTAATCACCAGTCAGATAGCCACCCTGCCGTCACGATTCAAGCTGGTTGTTGTTGACTCGCCGTCGATATTTATGACACGGCTTCAGCCGTCGGTCAAAGTAGATTTCCTGCAGTCATGCAAAGAGCTCTGTGAAAATGAAAGGTCGATTATCCTGACACTGGATACCCACATTTTTGAAAGCAGGACGCTTCTACGCGCTTATTCTATCAGCGACTATTACTTAAAGGCGAAATCACAGGATGTCATGCTTGAAGCCGGTCAGGTTGACACGCGCGTTATTAAACTCCTGGAAGTCAGCAAACTGGGTGGGGCGGAAAGAATGGGGCAATCCGGCTTTAAATTTGAAATCAAGCCCTATGTGGGCATTCAAATCCTCCCCTTCGTGCGGGTGAAAATCTAGCGCTTCCCGCCACCCCGGGTATTATCTTTTCCCACCCATACCGCCCTCGTATAATCAACTGCCTATCCCACAGAGCATAAATCCAACCCATCCGTTCATTTTGAGCATAGTGAAGAATCCGTCCTATCTACCGTCATTACAGCGCAGGCTGATCTATTAATCACCCCATCCCCCTCGGTTGTTATCTATTCCCACCCGGGCCGCCCTCGCGCCATTCACGGCTTATCCCTCAGTCTTTTACCCCTCCCATATTAAACGGGAGTGCGCAGCGAGAGGGGGCTGCGCCCCCTCTTAAAATACTTCCCCCTTTCGAACATAATATAATCCGAGCACAAACAATGAATCCGTTCGAGAGGGGGATAAAGGGGGTGAGAATGTGAAATTATCCAATTATCGTCATATATATTCAACTTATTAACGTCTCTCCGTTGTGGTATCATCTATTTGTGGTAAAAGAAATATCACCGTTATCCATCCAACAAGGGCTGGATACCACCATCATCGGTCGGAAGGTGCTCTATTACCCCACCCTCACCTCCACCATGGATACAGCCCGTGCTGAGGTGAAAAAGGGAGCCCCGGAAGGCACGGTCATCATTGCCGGAGAGCAGACCGGCGCCCGGGGCAGGCTGCGCCGCGCCTGGGTATCGCCTTCCGGCAATATAGCCCTGTCTATCATTCTCTACCCCGACCTCGCCGGACTACCTTATCTGGTTATGATAACTTCCCTGGCGGTGGCTTGCAGCATCGAGTCCGTTACCGGCTTGAAAACCCGGATAAAGTGGCCTAATGATATCCTTATCAACGGTAAAAAGGTCTGCGGTATACTCATTGAAAATGGTGTAAAAGAAAACCGGGTGGATTTCAGCATCGTCGGTATCGGTATCAACGTCGACTTTAACGTCTCCAGCTACCCCGAGATTGCCAACACCGCCGCCAGTCTTAAAACCGGCCAGGATAAAGACGACATGCGTATCAGACTTATCAGGGTGTTGCTTTCTGACTTCGAGAAACTTTATCTGAAACTGCCCGATGGCAGGCCTATTTATGAAACCTGGCGTGATAGACTCGTAACGCTTGGTAAGGAAGTCAGGGCTGTTTCAGTCACGCAAAAAATAGAAGGCATTGCCGAGTCCGTCGAAGAAAGCGGCGCTTTAGTCATACACCAGCCCGATGGTAGTCTAACCCGGATTGTCGCCGGGGACGTTACCCTGCGCCATAATGACTAGGGGCGGAGAGCATCAATTCCCCGCCCCTTTACTTCCTGAAAACGTTATACTTTACTTCTTCTTAACAACAGGTGCCCATATCTCGCATTTCATGTCCTGTCCGTCTCCTTCCGGCAGGTAGACCTCCAGGTCCGGTCCACCGGGGTGTTCGTAGCCGGTGGACATGTACCACTCTCCGAATACCCGTTTGGTGACATCCTGGAGATTGGCGAGCGTGCAGTTGAATACCGCCCAGGTGGTCGCCGGTATCTCCATTTTTTCAAACTTACCCGGCGATACTCCCTCGGGGAGTTCCACCGCTATGCCGTAGGAAAAATCCCCGGTTTCGGCTGCCCCATAGCAAACTCCCAGCATCACGCCGCCCGTTACAGCACCGGGCTTGCCTTCCGATATCGATGTCATTTTCTGATAGTTCGGCGATGCCATAAATTCTTCCCACCATGCCGGTATGTCCTTGAAGTTTTGTCCCCCGACATTGGTGAACTTCCTTGACGTTATAGCAACATTGAACGCCGGTTTCTCCATTATCCTGTAGTCCATGTCATTACCTCCTTTTAATTCGATATGAAAGGAGATTCGCGGGAATGCCGTCAGCGTTACTCCCGGCTCGCGCGCTGCCGTCGGTGTCACGCCCTGCAAATTGCGGAAAGCCCGTGTGAACGCGTCCGGTGAATCATAACCGTACTTGATGGCGATATCAATGACTTTAGAATTGCCGGACGACAATTCCGTCGCTGCCAGAGTGAGTTTGCGTCGTCTGGCGTACTCCGCCGGTGTCAGCCCGTTTATGGCAAAGAAAATCCGCTGGAAATGAAAAGTAGAGCAACATGCCCTCTTTGCAGCTTCATTAAAATCTATCTCACCAGCCAGGTTCTTCTCGATGTAGTCTACCGCCTCGTTCATTCTATCGGACCATTCCACTATTTCGCGTCTCCTTCAACGACACTATAACAATAATGCCCGCCAGTGTCCCGACTTTTCCTGCTTACTTTGGCAGGATGGGTACCTGAAAGGCATTACCGCTCAGGAGATAACCTGTATCGGAGTCTGACTGTTATAAAAGAAGAGAGGGGGCTATTCGCCCCCTCTCATTTACATTTACCAAACTGTCTTATTTCTTTTCATCGGCTTTAAGACCGAAAGCCTTGAGTAGTTCTATCGGTATGGGGAAGAGTATGGTGCTGTTCTTTTCGCTGGCGATTTCCGTCAGCGTTGATAGATAGCGTAGCTGTATGGCGGCAGGCTCCCGCCCGATGATATGGGCTGCCTGCGCCAGCTTCTCCGAGGCCTGTAACTCGCCTTCGGCGTGGATGATTTTAGCCCGCCGTTCTCGTTCGGCTTCGGCCTGGGCGGCCATGGAGCGTTTCATCTCCTCGGCAAGCTCCACTTCTTTGATTTCCACGGTGCTGACCTTAACCCCCCAGGGGTCGGTATGCTCGTCGATTATCTTCTGCAGCATCTGGTTGAGCTTTTCCCGCTTGGACAGCAACTCGTCGAGTTCCGACTGCCCCAGTACGTTTCGCAGAGTCGTTTGGGATATCTGCGAAGTAGCCCGGATGTGGTCCAGAACCTTGACCACCGAGGCTTCGGGGTCAACCACGCGGAAGTAGACCACGGCGTTAACCCGGACGGTGACATTATCCTTGGTGATGACTTCCTGGGAGGGAACATCCATGGTTACCACACGTAAGTCTACTTTTACCATGCGGTCGATGAAGGGGATAATGAGAAACAGTCCCGGCCCCTTCGCGCCGACGAGCCGTCCCAGGCGGAAGATAACGCCGCGCTCGTATTCGGTGACGATTTTCACCGTCATCGGTGTAATCACAAGTAAGAGAACAACAACGATAACGATCCAGATAATATTGCCCATCTTTTTACCTCCTTTTTATTTCTTGGTTACCATAAGCTTTAAGCCGTCGACCTTTGTTATAATCACCTCCTCTTCCGGCTCAACCCGGTCTTTATCTAATATGGCGTTCCAGCGCTCCCCCTCAACAAACACCACTCCTTTTGGTTCCAGAGCCACTTCCACCACGGCCGTTTTCCCGACGAGGTCTTCTCTCCCCGCTGCTATTTTCTTTTTATGGGCACGTATCCCCCAGATTACCACAAAGACAATAAAAATAACTACTATGATGATGATTAGAGCCCACCCCCAGGCATTCATATACAGCAAATAATACCTCCTCTTCAGTTACCTGCTATTTCTTTTTTTGTAACGTACAGCGTCAGGCTGTCTACCCGGTTGATAATGACCTCTTCGCCGGGTTTCACTTCGCCGCTTTCGGATACGGCTGTCCAGTGCTCTCCCTTGAAAAACACGGTTCCCTCCGGGTTCAGGGCTTCTTTAACCGTAGCTGTTTTGCCGATTAATTCTTCACGCCCGGTCGTTGCCTGTTTGCGATGTATTCTTATAGCCCGGTGCAGGATAAATACAACACCCCCGCCGAAAAGAACGGTAACGGTGACAATAAGCCAGGGGTCGACCCGGAAAACGGGTGGGGCTCCCTGGAACAATATCAGCGAACCGATAACCAGAGATATAACACCCCCTGCCGTGAAAAGTCCGAAG
>CAYNDI010000115.1:0-7312 GCA_964395955.1 uncultured Dehalococcoidaceae bacterium | reverse complement strand
AACCGCTGGACCTGGGCGAACGCTGCACCGTTTTCATGGAGTCGTCGCAGAACTATTACAAGCAGCGGGGGGCGAATAAGCAAGATTTGGTGGCCGGCCTGGCTTACTCCGTGATTAAAAACTACCTCACGAAAGTGGTCGAAGACCGGAAAATCGGTGACCGTATTCTGTTCCAGGGCGGCACCGCCTTTAACCGCGCCGTCAAGGCGGCTTTCGAAAGTATCCTGGGCAAGCCGGTAACCGTGCCGCCCCATCATGATATTCTCGGGGCTATCGGCGTAGCGATGCTGGCGAAAGAAGAAATAGAAGCCAGCGGGAAACAGACTCGCTTCCGCGGCTTCGATCTGGCCGGGCGTAATTATGAGTTATCGTCGTTCGAGTGCCAGAGCTGCTCCAACCGCTGCGAAATCCACAAGGTCGTCTTCGAGGGGGAGAAGCCGCTCTTTTACGGCTCGCGCTGCGGCAAATGGGACAGCCCGGAACAGAAAGAAAAGCGCCAGTCCTCGCGGATACCGCGCCTGTTCGAAGAGCGCGCTGATGCCCTGATAAATATATATCCCAAAGACGAACCCGATAATCCCAACGGCAGGACGGTGGGTATACCGCGTGTCCTGTTTTTCCACGAGCTTTACCCCCTCTGGAAAGCCTTTTTCACCGAACTCGGTTTCCGGGTGGTACTATCCGACCCCACCAATCGCCATATCATCCGGCAGGGTGTTGAAAATATCGTCGAAGAGCCGTGCCTGCCTATCAAGCTGGCGCACGGGCACGTACTCAACCTGCTGGAAAAGGGACCGGACCTTATCTTCCTGCCCGTGCAGTGCACTATGGAAAAACTCTCCGACGACTTTAACAAATCGTGGAACTGCCCGCTGACGCAGAGCCTTCCCTTTATCCTGCGCAGCTCGACCCGTATCCGGGAAGCCCTCACTACGCCGGATGGCAAACAGCTGGAGATTTTACAGCCGGTCATCCACCCCGACCGCGGCCGGGACTGGCAGAAACGCGTTTTGCGTAAGACCGCTAAAGACGCCGGAATCACCTCCAGAGAACGGACAGATAAAGCCATCGAAGAGGGATTCAGGTCGCTGGATGCCTTTAATGACTGGCAGCAGCAGCGGGGACAGGAAATCCTGGCGCAGCTTAAGCCAGACGAGAAAGCCATCGTCGTCATCGGGCGGGCCTACAACACCTACGACGAAGCTATAACGCTTAATATTCCGGAAAAGCTGCGCGACATGAACGTCCTGGCGATACCAATCGACTTCCTGCCGCTGAAATCAGTGGCGGGGGAGGTCGGTCAAAGCCACCCCAACATGTACTGGAAAGCCGGGCAGAAGATACTCTGCGCCGGCAGGATTATCGCCCGGGACCCGCGGTTGTTCGGGCTTTACGTGACTAACTTCGCCTGCGGCCCCGATTCATATTTGACAAAATTCTTCACCAAGGAAACGGAAGGCAAACCCTTCCTGACTATAGAAATCGACGAACATTCCGCCGATGCCGGCATCATCACGCGGTGCGAGGCCTTTATTGATACGATACGCAACGCCCGCACGCAGGGGACCAGTAAATATATCCCGCTGGTCAGCATCTCCTCCAACCATGACGGCAGCCGTCTCGTCTATATTCCCTATATGATAGACCACGGCTACGTACTGGCCGCCGCCATGCGCCGCTGCGGCGTTGATGCCGAGCCTTTGCCGGAATCGGATAATTTGACCCTGGAGATAGGCCGCAAGTACACCACCGGCAAGGAATGTTACCCCAGCATCATCACCAGCGGAGATATCGTCAAGAAGACGATGGCGTCGGACTTCGACCCGGAACGCGCTGCCTTCTTCATGCCCGCGGCCAGCGGGCCCTGCCGCTTCGGGCAGTATAATCGTTTGCACCGCCTGATTCTTGACGAACTGGGACTGCAGCAGGTACCCATCCTGGTTTTTGACCAGACGGGAGGTTACCACAAAGATATAGCGTCGCTGGGACGGGGCTTCAGGCTCCACGCCTGGCGGGCTATCACCATCCTCGATTCCATGCAGAAGATGGTGCTGGAAAAGCGACCCTACGAGGTAAACGCGGGGGAGACTGGCGCCGTTTATAAAGATTGGCTGGATAAATTGATAAAGAACACCGGGCAGGACAGCGGCGCCCTGAAAGAGTTCTCCCGCAAGGCGAGCGAAGCCTTCGAAGCAATTAAGATAGATACAAGTATAGCTAAGCCGCGCATAGGCATCGTCGGGGAGATATTCGTGCGTTCCAATCAGTTCGCCAACGACGCGCTGATACGCAAGCTGGAAGCTCTCGGGGCGCAGTGCGGCGTACCGCCGCTGGAGGAATGGCTGGACTACATCGACCACCAGCGGAAAAGGCGGAACCGACTCCACCTGGAGGGGGGCTGGAAGGACTGGGCGCAGCAGAAACTTACCGAGATTGTGCAGGAAAGCGTCGCTGAACCTCTGAGGAAAGAGTTCGACGGCTCCATAGAGCTGTTTACGCGAGAGCTTCCCACGCAGGGGATTATCGACCGGGGGCATAAGTACCTGACACCCGCCGTGGAGGGGGAGGCTATCCTGAGCATGGGTAGGGTGGTGGAGTACGCGGAACACGGCTTCGACGGGATAGTGAATATCATACCGTTCGGGTGCATGCCGGGGATAATCGTGAGTCTGCTTTTACACCAGTTCCGCCAGGACTACGGCCTGCCCGTGCTGAACGTGGTGGTGGAGGGCACCAAAGACCCGGGCGAGTCAATAAGGTTCGAGGCTTTTATCCAGCAGGCACGGGAGCACATGGTGCAGAACAGAAGAAATACTTAATTCTACCCACCGGGTGGCTTGATACCAAGCTGGCGGCTCCATTCAAGAGTATCGTAATAAGGCCAGGCATCTATCTGTTTTCCGTTTTTAAAGCTGCATATAATGACCCCCGGGATTGAGAATTTCTTGCCGGTGGGCTTATTGCCGGGCGTTTCGCCGGTAAAAGTCCCCTGAAGGGTATACGATACCGCCACCATATCCCCTTCGGCGATGATATTCTCAATCTTCTCGGTATAGTCCGGGAAAGATGCTACCATCCCGGCCATAGTCTGCTTGAAACCCTCCGGGCCTTTAGCCTCCGGTGTGGAGTGAAAAACGAAGTCGGGAGTAAAAAGCTCCATAGCGGCAGTCCAGTCTCTTTTATTCACCAACTCGTGCAAACGCCGTACGGCTGTTTTGTTCTTTTCTTCTTTTGACATTTTATTTGTCTCCTCCTTTTTACTTTTCATCGAAATAGTGTTAACGCCATCTTATCTAATCTTATTGACATCACCTCCTTTTTCGCTTTAATGCAATAAAAAAGGGCGCCAGCTACCGCCATTAATACGGTTCCAGTACCCTTGAGACCATCTCTATATTAATCACCTCTCGATGTGGTGATGTGCGTATGGGGAACTTTTGCTTACTTTAAGGTAAGGCTATTATACTCCTTTTCTCATATTTGTCAATTCAGACGTTTTTATTAAAAATGTGGGGTCGGGGGCTAAATCACATGAACTAAGCCGCTGATACCGCGAGGGCGGCCAGGGTGGGAAAAGATGACACAAGAGGGGGGAGGAAAAGGGGCTAAAGTTTAGTTAAAACGGCGCAGCAGCTCATCCAGGGCGGCGATAAAAACCCTACGTATTCTCTCCTGAACGCCCCTGAATTTCTCCGAATCGCATCCCGGGGCTTCCGCCTCTTCAAAAGTACCCCCTTCCAGGTAGGACGGGAACCAGAGCTCTATCTGGAGGGCTTCCACGTTATCCATGGCGCCGTAATGCCGGGTAATATGACCTCCCAGCCATAGCTCGTTGCGGACGACGCTGAAACCCTGCCGGTCGAAAGCCCTCTCGAAAGACACGGTAAGTAGCTCTGAACATGTCGTGCCGTTGACGTCACCGAGACAGACGTCATACTCGGGACCTTTATAATAGCCGTGCAGGTCGAGGAGATAAGCCCGTCCGAAATGCCGGACGGTTTTCTTGAGGATTCGCTCCAGTCGGCGGTGGTAAGGAAGATAATATTTATCGACGCGTTCTTCTGCTTCTCCCTGGCTGAGCTCCCTGTCATAAAGCGGGTTCCCGAAACAATTATTCCGGGCAACCACGGATTCTCTTTCGGGACCGAATAAGGGTTGGGTCAAGGCACGGTTCAGGTTAACGACATAGCGGCTATGAGTGGCCTGAATCACGGGGATACCCAGCCCCGGGAGGAAACGGTAGAGTTCCTCCAGGTGCCAGTCCACGGGGGCCAGAACCGGGGGAGGGTCCTGCCGGAACTGCTTCAAGACCCGGCGCGGCGCGTATACGCCGCTGTGAGGCAGGCTGGCGACGACGGGAACCCTGGCATGGTCCGGTATCACCAGGTTATATAACTTCACTTCACTTTCCTTGAGAGATGGGCGGTACGGGCTGAGACAACAGGTCTATTTGACTATCGATTCTTCGCCGCCGTAGAGGCGTTCCTTCCAGGTAACGCCGGCGCCGACCAGCCAGCGCAGGACGGAGTAAACCACGGTCACGATAATATAGCCTATGCCGAGGGGATGCAGCCAAGCCGATATCGAAGGCTCTTTGAATCGGTTATCAACAAGCCAGCGCATGAAAAAGACCAGTATTACCTGAAAGACAACCACGGCCCGCCAGTCCAGCGGGGCGTGCGACATGAAAAAGCCGTTCCAGAGCCAGTAGAAAGGCCCCAGATAGAACAGGCAGGCTACGGGTATCAGCACCAGTAAAACCAGCGGTGATATGGCCGCTACCGAATAGATACACCGTACCAGGCCGGTCCACATCGCCCCGACCGTGGGGTACATATTGCAGGAGACCACGGAAGACAGGTCGATGGCGATATGGCGGCCACCGTGTCGGGAGACCTCGATGCCCATCCAGATATCTTCCAGTATCCGTGACTGCACTACTTTATGCCCGCCGATACGCCAGTATTCTTCCCGTGAAAAAAGCAGGAACTGTCCGATAGCCACCGAGGGACGCGTAGCGCGGGAGTGGTGTATCCACCACAGCGGCGCCCAGCCCATGATAATGAAATATATCAGCGGAACGGCAATCTTCTGCGGCAGGTGGTTGGCAATCTGTCGCGGGAAGCCGGACAGCAGCGAGATTTTCTGTTTTAACGCTATTGAAAGCACCCCGCGCAGCATACCGGGGGCATGCTGCGTATCGGCGTCGACGAACAAAAGCCAGTCGCCTTTAGCCTGCTTGGCAAGCTGGTAACAGGCAAAGGGCTTCCCGGCCCAGTCGTCGGGCAGAGGCTCGCCGATGACCATCTGTATACGTTTGTCCCGGTTCGCCATCTCCTGAACGATAAGGGCGGTACTATCGACGGAATTATCATCCAGAACCAGAATTTCGAGATTGGGGTAGTCCTGCTGCAGCAAAGACTCCAGGCAGGTCCGGATATTATCCTCTTCATCCCGGGCCGGAACCAGCACTGACACCAGAGGTGCCGGCGAGGGTATTTTGCTATCGGGCCGGGGTGTCTTGAGACTCCTCAAGTTGAGAACAAGATTGGTCAGAAAGACCAGCAGTCCGGCGGCGATTATAATCTGGTATAACATTACCTTCCTTTATATTAAACGGAAGTGGTATCCCGTAAAATCGATTGAACCCAGCGAATCAACCTCCCCCGTAAACGGGGCATAGAGCGCAGGTCCTGGAAATGCCGGTATATTAACAGGGCCAGCAGGCACAGCATCAGCAGAATCACCCAGGACTCGCTTCCGGTGACAGCCAGGTATGCCAGGGTGCCGGCAGCGCCGAGTATCACTACCCAGGCGTCATTTTCCACGAGAAGACAACCGGCTATGACACAGGCGATGAAAGCCAGTAACGCTTCGTGCTGAGGTACGGCCAGAAGCACGCCGAAGGTGATAGCTACCGCTTTACCGCCGCGCCAGCCCAGAAACGGCGAGAAAGCGTGACCAAGTACCGCGCTTAAAGCCACCACGACTATCGATAGTCCCGGCAGCTCCAGCCAGGTATAGGCCAGGAAAACGAACGGGACACCCTTGGCGACATCCAGGAACACTGCCAGGTAACCCGCTTTCTGACCGCCCGCCCGGAAGACGTTGACGGCGCCGGGATTACCATCGCCGTAGCTCTGGATGTTTTTTTCCAGCAGCCAGCGGCCGACCAGTACGGAGAAGGGAACGGCGCCGAGTCCGAAAGCGGCAATTGCCAGCATTACCGTATATACTATCGTCATGCCTTACGGCCTCTTACCCTAGAGTACATACCTTGAATGTCTTGGTATACGATAAAACAAAATTACCTAATAGTCAAGTGTTGTCTGCGGTATGTCTCCGGTGCCGCCAGTCGTATAGTCTCCAGATACTCATGATGATGAAACCCGTTAACCCGATAATTATACCTACCGGCGTGCCCAGCAGGATAACATTAGATACGATGACATGGAATACGCGCCATCCGGTACTTTCGGCGACGTTAACACCGCCGATCCATTCTGCCAGAGGGCGTGCCACCTCCATGTATATGCCCGAAAGCAAGATAGCACCCAGGAGCGAGGCTATCAACAGAATGAAGAAATACCCGGGTTTCCGCCATCTCCGTACTATAGCCACTGCCAGGACGGTCACGGCCAGCCAGCCCAGGATAATGCCGGTAGGATTATCCAGCCCTACGATGATAGCCGTCAACAGCAGGACAAGAAAAGCTGTTACATATATGCGTTTCCTCCGGGAAAACCGCAGCAGGGTCAAGAGCCTGTCTTTTAGTCCGGACATGGATTAATACTCCCTTAATAATCCGCATCTATCCTAGTACGGGAGGAATTTTTTAGCAAGGACGGCTCCTCAATGTATTCTACTCGCTTCAGGCTGCCGGTTTATAACCTCACACCTTTTTCTGCCCTTTTATCCTTGTTATCTTTTCCCACCCTGGCCGCCCTGTACCATCCCCGGCTTATCCCGTATGATACCACCCAGCTCCCCCTCTTGAACATAAGAAAAATCGAACCCTGAAGACAATCCTGTTCGAGAGGGGGACCGAGGGGGCGAATCAGCATAATCAATCGCCGACAGATAGTACTTTCGGTGGGGGCTACTAGCGGGGTGGGGTAAAATGGGGTATAATTGGACATAAGCTGAGAGCGTGATAATTGAAGAACTTTATACGCGAATTTCTTATCACCATAGTCCTGGCTGTCATCATTTTCCTGGTGGCGCAGAGGACTATCCAGACCTACGAGGTCTTTATGACCAGCATGGAGCCAAACTTTCATGAGGGGCAGCGGGTAGTGGTCAACAAAGCCGT
>CAYNDI010000114.1:0-7390 GCA_964395955.1 uncultured Dehalococcoidaceae bacterium | reverse complement strand
AGTATAATGGGCGTAGATTTCGATTCTACGCGTTCTGGCGGGGGTTTCATCAGGTGCTCAGGGGCGAAAATAATCATGAGAGGGGACAATGCCCTCTCCCATCAGGGGAGAGGGGTAAAGAGCTACGGGATAAGCTGGGGATGGTGCGAGGGCGGCCTGGGTGGGAATTGATAACACACGAGGGGGGGATGGGGATATAGACGGATTGCTTCGTCGCTACGTTCCTCGCAATGACAGGAGAGGGAAAAGGAGAGAAGGCTACTTTACCCTGATTCTCCCCTTATTTTCCTCCACCACCTCCCCAATAATCGCCGCTTCGGTGACGCCTTGAGCGTGGAGTTTCTTCAGCAGACTTGACGCTCTGGCTTCTGGTACAGCGATGAGCAGGCCGCCGGAGGTCTGGGGGTCGAAGAGGATATCCTGAAGGTATCGAGGTACCTTTGAATCCATTTCAACCATGTCCTGGCGGTAATCGCGGTTGCGGTGAAGGCCGCCGGGAATCATGCCCATCTCGGCGTACTCTTTAGCCTCCGGGAAGAACGGCACCGCGGCCGAGTCTATCACCAGGCCTACATCCGTCCCTTCAATCATCTCGGCGGCGTGGCCGATAAGACCGAACCCGGTGACATCCGTGCAGGCGTGAACGCCGACCTCCTGCATCGCTTCCGACGATTCCCGGTTCAGCGTGGTCATGGATTCTACTATTTTAACGATGGCTTTTTCGTCGGCCACACCACCCTTTATTGCCGTGCTGATAATGCCCGTGCCCAGCGGCTTGGTCAGAATCAAACGGTCGCCCGCCCTGGCGCCGTTATTGTGAACTACCTTATCGGGGTGGATGGTGCCCGTGACCGAGAGCCCGTACTTGAGCTCCGGGTCTTCCACGCTGTGCCCGCCGATAAGTATCACCCCGGCCTCGTGCATCTTGTCCAGGCCTCCCCGCAGCACCTCCTTCAGTACGGAGAAATCCATCGTGTCCTGAGGGAAGCAGACGATATTCAGAGCCGTCAGGGGCCGGCCGCCCATGGCATAGACATCACTCAGGGAGTTGGCGACGGAAATCCGCCCGAAGTCGTAAGGGTCATCGACAATCGGCGTGAAGAAATCGACCGTCTGCACGATAGCGAGGTCGTCGGTAAGTTTGAAGACGCCGGCGTCCTCCGCCCGCTCCATGCCCGCGATGAGGTTGGGGTGCGACTGGAACGGGAGCCCGGCCAGCACTTTAGCGAGGTCGCCCGGACCTATCTTGCAGGCTCAACCCGACCCGTGAACGGTCTCGGTAAGGCGCAACTTCGCCTTATCTGTCATTCTACTCATCTCCTCTTTACAGTCCCGGGGGAGTCAACGTCAGGCGGTATTCGCCGGAGACTTCCTCGGCCTTTACCGAATAACCCCGGCTTTCGGCCAGGCGGGAGACGTTCTCTTTGGAGACGACCGTCTCTATCAAAACCGTAAGAGTATCCTCCGGATTGGCATCCATGGCCTTTTTCGTCTTCACGACCGGTATGGGGCAGGAATAGCCCCGAACATCAACTTCAGTCATTATTCTACTCCTCCCGTAGTGCAAACTCCACTCCACTCACAGAGGTATTTTTTAAAGACTTCGGGCAATTGAGCAACGACGCGACTTACCCGGGTAGCCGGTGTCACCGCCGCCATTTTACCGGCCATGCGGTTGGCGCGGGCGGCTATAACAGCCGCCTCGTGGGGCTCCAGTTCCGCCGAGACAAAGGCGGATACCATGCCGACGATAGTATCGCCGGTACCGCCGATGGGCTCCATGGCGGGCACATCCGGCTCGCTGACAGTATCGATAATCCCGGCATTACCGGCGATATAGTCGATAGCCCCCTTGACCAGCATCAGTTTAGGGGCGTTCCCGTTAGCGTAAGCTGTCTTGATTAATTCCGGCATCCTGTCCACATCGTTATACATCATGAATTTCACGTAGGCAGGGTGGGTGGCATCGGGGTCAGCCAGGAAAGCCGCCTCGGCGGAATCGGGAGTAAAGATATCGAAGAACGGCGCCAGGCCGGCCGCCTTGGCGGAATACATCGAGGCGGCATCGGCAATCAACAACGGCCTCTCAGCGCATTTTTCAACCGCCCGGCAGAGTCGCTTCGTCAAGTTCATATCCGGCAGCCAGTAATGCAGGGACAGCACCTGCGGCGCCAGTCCAGCTACGTTCTCGATAAGGTATTCGTAGATTTCGCGACTGCCCCTGCCCTGACCGATATCTCCGGCCAGCAGGACCTGCGGCGGTTCCAGCTTGAGATAGGCGGTGGTCGCCAGGGCGGCGCTCACCATGGCGCCGGTGCCCTGTGTGCCGGCAATACGCTGCCCGCCGACAAGCAGATAATCGCCTTCCGCACTCACCGTACCGTATGTCAGGGGCATATCTTTAGCCGGGACCGTACCGGCGATGAGCATCATGTCTCTTTTTCCCCCTTGTTAAGCGCGATGCTTTCTTCCAGAGCCCTGTCCAGCATCAGCGCACACAGCGTATAACCTATCTCGGCAGGGCGGGGGGCTTCGTCAACGCTTTTATCAAGCAGCTCGGCGTGCATAACGGGAATATCCGGGCAGCCGCCGCCGGAGGTATTGACGATGATGCCGCTCTTTTTATCGAAGGTCAGCTTCATATTGGCGGCTTTCACCATAAGCCAGTCGCCGAAATCGGTCACTCTGACAACCTGCAGTATCTCCGACGTACCGATTTTCAGGGGCCTGACCTCCATATAGAGAACGTCTTTCTGCTTGAGAAGGCGCTCGATACCGGGCTGCTCCACCAGGTTTATCTCCAGAGCCAGGTCGCAGCCCTTGCGCAGCTCGGGAGGCGGCGCCACCAGCCGCACCTGATAGTCCGCTTTCTTGAGGACTTTTTCGCCCCGCATGGCTTCCGATACTTCTTCAAAGAGCACCAGGCCGCCGCCGGCAAAGGCATTTTTATCCTTTTTCAGAATAGACATGTGCTACCTCTTAATATCATGCCCTGCTCCGCTCCATCATGAAAAATCCGATAACGATACAGAACACCAGGCCGATGATAACCGCCAGCGGACCCCAGGTGCCGGTACCCGCCGGGCTTGAAGCCAGGGCAAAGTTATGGGCAACGGCGGCACCGGCGATATAGCCGAGTACCGTCATGCCGGCATCGGTATCCCCCTCGCCGCTCAGGATGCAGTTACGCAGCGGGCAGCCGCCGATGAGCGTGGCCGCCAGACCGACCAGGGTCATACCCAGGAGGTTCCAGAGGTGGTTAGTGTGCGCTACCGGCTGGTCGGCAAAGCCCCAGTGATAGATGCCGCCGGAACCGAAGTTACCGGCGATATAATTGGTCACCAGCGCGGCGATAAAGAAAGCCGCCACACCGCTGAATAAATAAGTGTCTTTTACCAGGAAGATGTCACGCCAGGCGCCGACAAAGCACATGCGGGTACGCTGGGCCAGGAAGCCGACGACCAATCCGACGACGACAGCTACAGCAATAGGCACGAAAGCGGCCCCGGGTCCGGACTCGCTCTGGAAGATGAAGCCGGGCTTGAAGATGGCGAACAGCAGCAGTCCCACCATGGCCACCGGCATTATCCAGCCGACGACCGGGTGCATTCTGGTGGCCCGGCCCAGGTTGAAGCCCTTCCTGAGGAAGAAAATCCCGATGAGTACCCCGATGACGATGCCGACCAGCGCCAGGATAGCATTGAGGTCGCCGCCGGCCAAACGCAGCATCATGCGGATGGGACAGCCCAGAAACACCAGGGCGCCAATCATGACGAAGGCACCCATGAAAAAACGGATTATCGGCGAAGAACCGCCGCGGGCGCGGTACTCGCGGAAAGCGAACGACGTAATAAAGGCTCCCAGTACAAAGCCGATAATTTCCGGCCGGATATACTGCACCACGCCGGCGCGGTGCAGGCCGAGGGCCCCGGCAATATCCCGGAGAAAGCAGGCTACGCAGATGCCCATATTAGCGGGGTTGCCCCAGTTGACCATCAGCGCCCCGAGAACACCGAAAATAAGCCCGGCGGCAATGATAAATATTTTCTTTTTACTCAAGGTTATCTCCTATTTGCTAAATTCAATCAACCAGCGAAATCGATTTTTTTATGGGCATCACCCCGCTTTCGGCTTGATGTATTGTTATCAATGCCATAAAATATTCACGGGAGATTATATCATAAGTTATTTCTTAATGCAAGATAAATAATTCTTATGCATTACATTATATTATGAATATCGAACATCTTTATACCTTCCAGGAAGTAATCAGGATGGGCAGCTTTTCCGAAGTGGCTAAGAAGCTGGGCATCAGCCAGCCGGCGGTATCCTTCCAGATACAGAAACTGGAACAGGAACTCGGTATACGGCTCATCGACCGCAGCCAGAGGGCGATAATTCCGACGGCCGCCGGGAAGCGGCTCCTAAAATTCGCCGAATCAGTCGAAATAGCAAGGGACAGCCTCCAGCACGACCTGGAACAGATGCGCGAGGAAATCTACGGGGAGCTGCGCATCGCCGCCAGCACCATCCCCGGCGAGTACCTGCTGCCGCCGCTCCTGGTGAAATTCAAAAAACGAAATCCGGCCATCAAAATACAGGTAGATATTTCCGATTCCGTAACGGTCACCGACCGTATACGCGACAACACTTACGAGGTAGGCTTCTGCGGCCTGGCGCCGGAAGGTCAGGACCTGGCGTCTTTCAAGGTAGCCAGCGATGAAATCGTCCTCATCGTCTCGCCGCAACACCCCTTTGCCGAAAAAACCGGGGTAACCCCCGACGAACTGGAAAGCGAACTGTTCATCTTCCGCGAGGCGACCTCGGGCACGCAGCGCAGCCTGGAAAGCCTGCTGGCTAAAGCCGGTCTCGTTACCAGGAAATGGACACCGCACCTCGTGCTGGGGAGTACCCAGGCGGTAGTTACGGCGGTAGCCGCCGGAGCGGGAATCGCTTTTGTCTCGGACATGGCGGTGAAAAGGGGTACCGGCACGGGCGCGGTAAGACAGGTAAAGGTACGCGGCTTGAGGCTTATCCGGGACTTCTACTGCGTCTACCGGAAAGAGAGAATCGTTTCCCGCCTGCTCGAAGAATTTATTGATTATATCAGGACGGAGGTCTCCCAGAGTGGCAGCGGAGAGTGAGGGCCGGCAACCGGGCATCGAGAGTCTCCGCCTGGAGGTCAACGGCCACCGTGTGTACTACCTCAAAGCCGGCAGCGGTCCGCCGGTGGTGCTTTTACACGGCGGCGCCAGCGACTCACGCGACTGGATACCGACGCTGACCGCACTATCCGACCGCTTTACGCTTTACGCGCCCGACCTCCCGGGTTTCGGGGAGAGCGACAGAAAAGAAACCGGCTACTATCTCTCCGAGTTCAGCGACTTCATGGCGGGATTCATCGACAAGCTGCAACTGGAAAAGCCCTCCCTCGTGGGGCATTCCTTCGGGGGCAGGGTTTGCCTGGACACGGCGATAAAACACCGGGAACGGGTAAACAAACTCGTCCTGGCGGATGCTTCCGGGCTGGACAGGATATCTTTACTGGGCAACGCCCTGTTTACGGCTTTCTGGGGATTACGCATACTGTTGAGGCAACCGCAGCCGTTCCCGAAATTCCTCACCAAGGAAGGCGAAGACTATAACAGGGTCGGCGACGAGGCCCTGCGCGGCCTGACAGCGCCGACGCTGCTCGTCTGGAAACGCCACGACCCGTACCTGCCGGTAGCGATAGCCCGCCGGACGGTGAAGCTCATCCCCGGAGCGAGACTGGTAGAGATACCGGGCTTCGGGCATGCCCCCAATAAGCAAAACAGGCCGGCTTTCCACCGGCTGATGCTTGATTTCCTGGACCATGCCTGAACGTAAACGCCATATTTATTTCTTTTAACATAATCACAAAAAGCAGGTAGCTTTGTGACTTCCACCACCAGTCTCCCTCATTTACTAATGGAGTGGGTATTAAAACTTACGGGATAAGCAGCGGATGGTACTGGGCGGCTCGGGCGGGAAAAGATAAGAAACGAGAGGTGAGGCTGGGTGTTTGATAATGTATACCCCATCTCCTTATGTGATTATCTCAATCTATCCCCCTAGCCCCCTTCTTTTACCAAAGGAAGGGGGAATTTTTACAAATAGAATCCGGCATATTGTTATTTTATTTGATAAAGGCCAGTAAAGTTCGTGTTGTTAAGGAACGGCCACCACCTTTTCCCCCCACCTCCAGGGATTCATGGATAGTAATTACCGGGATTAGCAGAGAATGACACGAGGGCGGTCAGGGTGGGAAAAGATATCACACGAGGGGGTGGGGGCTGGATTCCAGCCTGCGCTGGAATGACGGTAGGCAGTATGGATTGCTTCGTAGCTGCGCTTTTCGCAATGACATTTGGGGTGGGGTGGAAAATACTAAACGCTGAGGACAACTACCTGCGTGCTGAGGGGCAGGTTGGTGCGGCTGAAGTTGAACCTGGGGCGGGGCTCTACCTGGGCCTGGCCCATCTCCTTGAGGAAATCATCCAGCGGCTCCAGGTCGCGGCTGGTCTGCGGGGTCTTATAATGCATAGGAATGACAACCTTGGGCTCCAGCTTACGGATAATCTCGGCGGCCATAGCGGCGTTTATCGTGGAGACGCCGCCCACCGGCACCAGAAGCATGTCCACGTTGCCCATCTCCTCCACCGGCTCATCCCCCAGCACATGCCCGATATCGCCCAGGTGGCATATCGCCACGCCGTCGACTTCCATAAGGTAAATCGTGTTTTTGCCGCGTGACTGCCCCTTGACGGAATCGTGATAGGTGCTGATTCCCAGTATCAGCACGCCACTGATTTCATACTCGCCGGGGCCTCTTACCAGCCGGTGTTCGCCGGTTATACCCTTATCGTAGGAGTGGGAGGGGTGCGGGTGGCTGACGGTAACGATATCAGCGGTCTGTTTGCCGAGGGTATACCCTATATCCGGGGGGAAGGGGTCGGTAATGATGACGGCCTGACTGCTTTTAATCCGGAAGCAGGAATGGCCTAACCAGGTAATATCCACGTTTATAATTTAACATATTCAGCTTCGCAGGGTCAAGGAAAACGCGTTGCGTTGCTGTCTGCTGGTGGTTGAATTTATAACCTCACCCCCTGACCCCCTCTCCTTACGAGGCAAGATGAAGGAGAGGGGGATTTTGTTTTTTATTAAAATCCATCCCCTCGGTCCCCCTCCTTTAGAAAAGGAGGGGGAGGAAAGGGAAATAGGGCTGGCGCCCCCTCTCGCGGCTGACTCCCGTTTTTAGAGGGGATGTTGGGAAAGTCTACGGGATAAGCAGCTAATGATGCGAGGGTGGCTTGGGTGGGAATAGATAACACACGAAGGGGGTGGGGAGGGAAAAATGCGAATAAAA
>CAYNDI010000113.1:0-7408 GCA_964395955.1 uncultured Dehalococcoidaceae bacterium | reverse complement strand
CGGTTTTCCGCATGTCGTTGAAAACCGGGAGGCAGCCGAGAAACTGGAAAAAACATCCCCTGAGTTCGAATACGGGAAATATATCGGCATCGTCTCCGCACCCTTAAAAAGTGCCAACTTCGAGCCGGATGTGGTGCTCATCTACTGTAAAGCCGCCCAATTACTGAGCCTGCTGTACGCGGTAAGATATAAAGAAGGGTGTATGGTGACCTCCGAGTTGGACCCTCTCCGCTCCTGTGTTTTTTCCATCGTTCCCGTCATGTTAACCGGCCAGTTCCGGGTTACCATCCCCGATCCCGGCGAACAACTGCGTACCATGTGCAGCGAAGATGAGATTATCTTTTCCGTGCCGGCGGAGAGAGTTGCCAATCTGGTTTCGGGACTAACACATTTTAACAATGGCAGGCAAGGATATATCGATACTTGTTTCGATATGAGGCCTGATTTTCATCAGCCCGAGCATTACAAGAAGATGTTTAGAAAGTGGGGTTTGCACTCAGGAGAATAAACCAGATAGCAGAGGTAAAAATGGTTAAGAAATGTTTGATTACATATACTTCTTTTACTGGCAATACAGAAAAAGTGGCGCTAAAGTTTAAAGAAACATTCGAAAAGCAAGGCTGGCAATGTGATATTTTCAAAGTACGTAAAGAAGCGGATGATATCCTCAGACCTCCCTACGATATACGAAAATATGATTTCATATGTGCTGGTTCCGGACTCAGGGCGCATCTGCCGTATAATGAAGTTCTGAACATGTTGAGGGGGTTTAGAACCGGGATGGATCCCCGCATTACATTGCAGTTCAGGGATGAAACCATTCCCTATATCACCGAACCCATGCCAGAGAATAAAGGGGACCCGAGAACCGCTCATAGAAAAATAGTCCTGGGTCCTGATTCCCCCAAGGCGATAGTGTTTGTCACCTACGGCGGGTATGAATTCGGGCCTAAAGAGGCTGACCCCGCGTTTGAATTGCTGGCGCTGGAACTTGAACATGTCGGTTTTCAATGTATCGGGCGGTTTTGCTGCCCGGGCAAGTTTCTTGACGACCCCATGCCCAGGACTTTCCACGGAGATATCCGTGATAGGCCCAATGAAAGAGATTTGCTCAAAGCTCAGATGTTTATCGAAGAAAAGCTGGAAGAGATAGCTGACCGGCCGAAATAAGTCTGCTGGCAGGAAGGAGTCTTTATACTGTGAGTATTGTGAATTCCGTTCTTGGACCCCTTGATACTAAAGATCTCGGTTTCACGCTTATGCACGAGCATGTCATGAGTCAGGGCTTTGTTGCCCAGAACTACCCTGAACTTTTTGGCGCAGGATTTATGGACCGGATTATAAACGGGGTAACCGAAGCCAAGAAGGAAGGGGTTGATACTATAGTCGACGCTACTACTTTCGATCTTGGACGGGATGTATCTGTACTGGCCGATATCGCCCGGCGGACTGATGTCAATATCATAGCTTGTACCGGATGGTGGATGAATTTACCCGAATATATCGCCGGAACTTCCCCGGACCTGTATGCTGACTTATTTGTTCGAGAGATTCAGGAAGGTATTGCCGGTACCGGCACTAAGGCTGGCATCTTGAAATCGGCTGCCGATACCGGCGGGGTGACGGAAACAGGCGAAATAATGTTGCGTGCCGTGGCCAGGGCCCACCGCCAGACCCTGGTTCCCATCATGTTACATTCCAATGCTCTCGAACAGGTAGCCAGGCAGCAGCTAGCTATTTTAAAAGAGGAAGGTGTCGACCTGAACAGGGTTGCCGTGGACCATGTCAATGATACTACTGATATGGGGTATCTTACCTGGCTGCTGGACCAGGGGTGTTACCTCGGCATGGACCGTTATCCGGGACTTGGTTTGAGTTCACGTACCCGGACAGAAACCTTGAAGTTGCTGATTGATGCAGGCTGGATTGACCGCCTTCTTCCCTCTCATGACTTTGGTTTAGCCACTCCGGAAACGTTTTATCCGCCTGACGTAAAGGAGAGTATTGAAAAAGATAATCCCTATGGTTATTTATATATGAAGAAGGTAGTCTTTCATCAACTCAGAGAGATGGGAGTGCCGGAAGCTTTGTTAGACACTCTTTGCCTAAATGGCCCCAGGAATTTTTTCGAAGGTGTCTAGGGTTTCTATTTATCAATAGTTGATACCAAAAAGCATATTATATAAGGAGAGAAAAATGAGCTGTACCCAGGCTATGGCACTTGGTTTAACATCCCAAAAAGGAAACATGAACGCACAGAACGGCGATGACTCAACAAGTGACCGGTATTGGGAGCATATTTTAGTAAAACTGGTGATCCCTGAAAAAGGATACAGATATCTAAGTCACGAGCGTTATATCGAGTTACCGACATTTGATATCCCCACGTTGAACGAAAAAGGAGTTAGCACCACAGAAGCCGGAAAGTTCTCTCAGATTTATCCGCCATATCCGGGCAAAGCTGAGTACCTTTATCTTGATGATTTAATGAAAACGTCAGGCAGTGCCCGAGAATATGTGGAAAAGTGGCAAGAAAATTTCACCAATTATGGCTACATTTCTAGTGTTGGACGGACAATCGTTGATCCCAGTGAAGGCTACTATATTGAAGGGGTCAACTTCGCTTATGGCGATCCGAGAAATCACGCTGTTCATGGTCCCATGACTGACCAGGTTTTTGCTGCAGGCAACTTTTTTGTTACTGAACGATTCAAGAAATATGAAATGGGTATAGGGTCTGGATATAATAGAGCAAAGAGAGTATGGCAAATGTTGAT
Organism: uncultured Dehalococcoidaceae bacterium; assembly: GCA_964395955.1. Classification (GTDB taxonomy): domain Bacteria; phylum Chloroflexota; class Dehalococcoidia; order Dehalococcoidales; family RBG-16-60-22; genus CAYVPT01. Next base: position 4,631 of record CAYNDI010000113.1, on the reverse strand, counting down.
TGACCGGCAATATGACTGTGCAGTCCTGTCGACTGCAATAACGTCGGATGGCAGCTACTCTTCGGAGATCGGCATTAGCTTACCTTACTTCATGAGTGTCTGGAAAGACCATGGGAACATCTCTCCCGAGGAGCAAAGCAAGAGTACGTACGTACCGGAGGAAAGAGGCGCACTTACAGTATGTTGTCACGGGGCAACGCATCGTACGTCAAAGTGTTATCTTTCCGTATCACTAGAACGCTGTACCAATTTGCTCAGCTGTATGTGGATGACATTTGGGCAACCTTGTATGTCACCTTTCCTGCCTTTTTATATCGGTATCAACGAGGTACCCAAGATTGCGGGTGTGAGGGCAAATCCTTTAGCCCAAGTATTTGAAAAACTGAGATTAGCTTTAGAATATCACCCTGAATATAGGGCTGAGATTACGCGTTATTTTATGGTTTTCGAACAACAGACTATTGAACAAGCCGAGAAATTAGAGACTGATGTCATCATGTTGGCCGGTAACGGCAATGATAGTGAGGCCAGAGCAAAATTAACGGAATTTGTAGCCAGAAAATGCAATGAAGCTTTGTCAATGGGCTCTGTATGGCTGGAGTTTCTCAAGAACCAGCCGATTACTCCTAAAGAGGTTGAAAAAGACAAATCCGCAAGTCCTGACTTTGATATAAGCAGCTAAGGTCAAGTTGGATAATTGGTCTACCGGATTTTGCCCTACGTTATCATGAGTTTGGTGAGAGGTAAGTTTTGAGTGTAAATTCAGGCCATATGTTGTGATATTTTGATCCATTCGACAAATAATCATCAAGTTGATATTGTAAGAAATAACTAAAGTGTGTTAAAAATGTGCTTGTGAATAAATAGTTCAAACAAGCTATTGAATTCCTTATTCTTGGAGACTAATAATACATTGGGAAATTAGGATTTAATTTACAAAGGAGGAATTTATGACTTGCTCTGCAGCTTTGGTAACCGGTCTGACATCATTCAGGGGAAATCTGCTAGCCCAGTCACACGATACCGGGCACTTTTGGGAGACTCTGAGAATACAATTGGTTATACCTGAAAAGGGAAACAGATATCTCAAGACTTGCGGTCCCGGCCCCGATAATTTGGTTCCCATATTAAGTGAAAAAGGAATCGGCATCGTCTGCTTTGCCCGTCCTTCTATGGAATTTCCCGCATATCCCGGTACTCCTAAACGTATCACCGAAGATGAGCTGATAATGACATCCAGCAACGCCCGTGAATATATCAATACCTGGTCAAAGAATATGACTCAGTACGGTACTACCGGTTTTATGGGAGGCAGCTCTATTGGCCGGATGATGGTGGATACAAAAGAAGGCTATCTATTTGAAGGCGCTAACTGGGTGTACGGCGACCCGGCGAACCATGCCATTCACGGTCCGATGACCGACCAGGTCTTCGCCTGCGGCAATTTTTTCGTCAACCCCAGGTTGAAAGGGAAAGCCGAAGCAGGCATAGGGGCAGGATACAACCGCGCTAAAAGAATCTGGGAACTGCTTATTGATCGGCAATATGATTGCTGCGTTATGGAAACACCGCATCCACCTGAGGTTACAAACATGCCATATTTCGGTGCCGGCATTACACTACCTTACTTCATGAGCATCTTTAGAGACCACGGGAGCCTTCCTCCCGCGGAAAGCAGAATGAGCAATTACGTGCCAGAAGAAAGAGGCCAAGAAGCAGTTTGTATTCACGGGATGAATTATTATACAAAGTGCGCCACTATCTGTAACCCCGTTGAAGACCACACAGATTTATTCAGTTGCCTCTGGATGACCTTCGGCCAACCGTGTTTGTCTCCGTTCTTACCCGTTTATATCGGCGTCAATGCGCTGCCGGAAGATATCACCCGAGAAACTAACCCTGTGGCAAAAATTTTTGAAGACCTGCGGCTGGCGGTGGAATTCCATCCGGACTATGCAGAGAAGATCAAGCAATACTGGACGATTTTCGAGATACAGACTATCGAAGAAAGCAATAAGACAGAAAGAGCAGCCGCCGCACTAGCCGACAAAGGAGACGTTGCCGGAGCGCGAGCGATACTAACCGAATTCGTCGCAAAAAAATGGGAGGAGGGCGCGTCATTAGGTAGGCAGTGGCTTGAGAAAATCAAAGAACTTCCGTTGGCTTAGAAGTTAGTGTTCAAGTCATAGAGCATACTTGTTGATGTCCCCGCGGGGGAAACAGGGAAAACAAATCATAGCACCCGGGACAAAGCCAATTAATATTGAGGAGAAATACGGTGCAGGACGAACGTCTAGCTATCCATTTGAAGGATAGACCATTAAAATTAGAAAAGGCAAGGAAGAAAGGAGTTAAAATAATTGGCTACTTCCCCGGGAATTATGTGCCGGAGGAGTTAATTTACGCATCCGGCGCCGTGCCGTTATGTCTTACTAGCGGAGGTAAATCCCAACCCGCTGATGTTGCACTCTCAGTCGTACCACACGTCATCTGTCCCTTCGCCCGGGCCCAGATTGGAGAGAGGCTGTTAAAGAACCCCTTTTACAGTATGATAGATATGCTCGTGGCGCCAATTACGTGCCAGCACTTAAAAAAGGTGGCTGACATATGGGAATACCAAGGCAATCTGGAGATATTTAAACTGGGGATTCCACACCAGCATAATAATGACTTTGAGCTGGAATATTTTACCGATAGGTTAAGAGTGCTCAAGGACAGGCTGCAGGCATTTACCGGAAATGAAATTACAAACGAGAGAATAACCGGAGCTATTGACCTTTACAACAAGATGAGGGAACTTTTAAGGAAGATAAGTAAGATACGTCGCACGTCGCCCTCACTGGTTAGCGCTCTGGACTTCGTTAAATTGAACCATGCCTCTTTTTACGCCGACCCGGCCTTTATGGTAGATGTACTGGATTCTATCTATCATGAACTGAAGGATAAACAAAAAACTATTGAGTCCAGTAAGCCTAAGATTTTACTCATCGGTCCGAATATTGGATATGGGGACTATAAAATATTGGAATTAGTTAATGAAGCCGATGGCGATATTGTCATCGAAGAGGTATGCGAAGGTGTGAGGAATTACTGGTATGACATAGTCAACACAGGCGATGTATTTCAATCTTTGGCCAGAGGATATCTGGTGGACAGGGTACCCTGTGCTTTCACGAGACAATCGGCCAAAAAGAGGCTGGATTTTGCGCTTAAACTGGTCAAAGACTTCGACGTGGCCGGAATAATCTGGTACGAACTATTGTGTTGTGAGACTTACGATTCCGAATCCTACTTTTTCGCCCGGAAGCTTGGGGAAAAGAATATACCTATGCTTATTCTGGAATCAGATTACGGCACAGCTGACACGGGTCAACTTAAAACACGCATTGAAGCTTTTATCGAGATACTTAAAGGGGCGACGGGATAATGATTGAACTACTTAAATTATGCGGTTTTGAAGAACAGGAAATAGAGTCGGAGTTATCCAGGATAGAAAAGGCATTTAATAAGCTCGGGATAACCACCGATGACATTGAGCGGGGTAAGCAGAGGATCATCAAGTATTATGACGTGGAACTGAAAGGTGTACGGAAGATATTTCGGTTGATTATAAAGGAACTCGTCAACGCATTGCTGGTAAGAGATGAGGGTGAAAAAAAGGTCATCTACGGATTTATGGCGCCGGGCATTGATTTACTCAGTTCAGTGTTAGTCACTAAATCCAAGGATGTATATTCAATACATCATAGCTGGGCTTTTCAAATTGTGGTTGGCTGTATTTTTGGTAAAATAGAGCCTATCCTGGAGGAGGCGGAGAAAAAATGGCTTAAAGCCGGGATGGTGGCACATTGCGCCAACGTAAAGACGCTGGTGGGGCCGATTATCTTGGGCCTGTATCCAAAGCCCGACCTGCTGGTAACCTCGGGTTTTTTGTGTGAGACGTCTCCGAAGACACTTGATTTATTGCACGAGCTTTATGACATACCGGTGTGGTATGTTGACACCTGTCAGGACCGGGAATTCGGGGAATACCCCGAGCCAACCAAGCGAATTGCCAGCTTAGCCGCAAAGAGCCTTAAAAAGCTGGCTGAGAAAATTCAGGAGATAGTGGGTTTTGAAATAACAAACGACATGTTACTTGAGATTCAGGACGCCAAGGGCAATCTGGAGAAAGCCTTAAGCAGAATAAAGGATTTGGTCGGAAACAGTGCTCCGTTGCTGCTCAGCCCCACTCATGATAACATATGGATGTTCTTGGCAGGATCAACGCTTAGTATAGATGATTTTAAAGAAGCAATTGATGCGTTAAATATCCTATATGAGGAATTGCAGGAAAGGACTGCAAAGGGACTCGGGGTAGTTGAGAAGGAGGCTCCGAGAGTGCTGGCTACACTTCCGATGGGGCAAACAGACCCGAGGCTGGAATATTTGGCATGCGAGGTAGGTATAGCTATCGTGGCGACAGATGCGGGTCTCGGGGTTTCGTTTAAGGAAACATCGGAAGACCCTTATATAAAGTTTGGCCTCGAATCGCAATTTGGTGCAATGCACATGGTCGTCGGAAGAAGAATTCCTCTGATTATAGAGGGATGTAAAAAGTTAAATGTCGACGGGTTGCTGGACAGATTTCA
>CAYNDI010000112.1:0-7444 GCA_964395955.1 uncultured Dehalococcoidaceae bacterium | reverse complement strand
GGCCAGAATCCTCCTGGCTGTCTCGTGGGACTCTTTAATAATACGGTTTATCTCCTGGTCGATGGCGTCGGCTACCTTATCGCCATAGTCCTTCTGCTCGGAAATTTCACGGCCCAGGAATATCATCTCCTGCTTATCGCCGAAAGTCCTCGGTCCCAGGGCATCGCTCATGCCCAGGTCGGTTACCATGCGGCGGGCCAGCGATGTGGCGCGTTTGATATCGTCGGCTGCCCCGCTGCTGATTTCATTAAAAATCAACTCCTCGGCGCTGCGGCCTCCCAGCATGTGCGCCAGCATGTCCATTATCTGGGAACGGGACATGAGGTACCTGTCCTCGGCGGGGAGCTGCTTGGTATAGCCCAGCGCCATACCACGGGCAACGATGGAGATTTTGTGTACCGGGTCGGCGTTGGGCAGTTTACGGGCCACCAGGGCATGTCCGGCTTCGTGATAGGCGATAACCTCTTTCTCTTTGGGGCTGATTTTTCGGCTCTTCCTCTCCGGGCCGGCAATTACCTTATCGACGGACTCTTCGAACTCCTTCTGGCCGATAGACTTCCGGTTGCGCCGGGCTGCCAGGATAGCCGCCTCGTTGACCAGGTTGGCCAGGTCGGCGCCGCTGAAGCCGACGGTACTCTTGGCCAGGGTTTCGAGGTTTACGTTCTTATCCAGCGGTTTTCCGTTGGTATGTACCTTGAGAATAGCCGTCCGCCCGACGATATCCGGCTGGTCCAGGATAACACGCCGGTCGAAACGACCGGGACGGAGCAGGGCTGGGTCGAGGATATCCGGTCGGTTGGTGGCGGCGATAACGATTACGCTGGTATTAGTGTCAAATCCGTCCATTTCCACCAGTATCTGGTTGAGGGTCTGCTCCCTTTCGTCATGGCTGCCGCCGAGTCCGGCGCCGCGCTGGCGCCCGACGGCGTCAATTTCATCGATAAAAATAATGCACGGCGTATTACGCTTGGCCTGGTCGAAGAGGTCGCGCACCCGGGAGGCGCCGACGCCGACAAACATCTCGACAAATTCACTGCCGCTGATAGAAAAGAAGGGGACATCAGCCTCACCGGCTACGGCTCTGGCCAGTAACGTCTTGCCGGTACCGGGAGGACCTACCAGGAGCACTCCCTTCGGGATACGCGCTCCGAGAGTCTGAAATTTTTCACGCGATTTAAGGAAGTCCACTACTTCCTGCATGTCCTGTTTGGCTTCTTCGACTCCGGCTACATCGGCGAACGTTACGGTAGCCCGGGCGGCCGGGAAAAGACGCGCCCGACTGCGCCCGAAGCTCATGGCCTGGTTATTGGCACCGCGCGCCTGGCGGAACAGGAAGAACAACAGGAAGCCGAAAATCGCCAGCGGCAGCAGGTTAATCAGCAGTCCGCCCCAGTTAATGCCTGACGAGCCCTTGATATCTATAATCACTCCGGTGAGGTCTAGCGCTTTGATCTCATATATACTGGCATTAGCTTCTTTGAAGGTTTTTAGCTCCTTGCCGTCAATGGTGGTGACCAGCATCATCTCCCCATCGATTTCAATCTTGGCTATATCTTTGTTCTGCGATAGGGTGATTACCTGGCTCAGGGGGACCTCTTCAGGTTCGGTGGAGCCCGGCATCAGGAAATAGAAAAATAGAATTGCCGCCAGCAGAATGAGAATATATATTAAGCCGTTACGCTTCCAGTTTGTTTTCATACCCCGCCTCAATGCACGGGATCACTCTCGTACAATAATAATTATACCATAAATAAAGTTAATAAATGATTAACAACAGGTATATATATATCATGCTTGCATAAAATATTCAATAATAATACCTTTTGGTTTTTACTGGTGGATACACCTCACACTCATTGCCCAAGATAATATACTCCCTCTCCAACCTCTTGGTTCGTGCGACAGTTTTATCAGGCTGGTTGGAGAGGGAGGAGCAAGGAGGAAGGTGAAATTTATTTACGGCTGCCCGTCACCCGCGGCGGTGTCCTGCTGGCGGTAAGTCGAGTGACGGGCAGCCACAGATATATACGAAGTCTCTACAGCGAAATATTCAGTTTAGTCACCCCAGGGCCATAGCCACCGCCACCATGGTTTATGGAGACTGATTGGTTGCCACGGCTTGATAGATTTACCGGGCTTGATTTTATTGTCCCACTTACAGGGCTTGATATCCGGCTTGACAGGGCTGGAATATTTGCCTTCCCAGGTGAGGGGTCCGACCAGGGACACGATATCCGTGCCGGGAATGAGGTCGGCGTGAAGTTCGGCGGACCAGTCGCCCCGGGCGCTGACTCCGGCAAAGACACCCGTGCCTCCGGTGCTTCTCCAGGTACCGGAATCGTTAATATCACCGGTATACAGGTTTCCGCTGATTCTTCCCGAAAAATAGCCGTTAAGTACGCCGGAGCCATCGGGACGGGCCATAGCGAAACTGCCCCACATGAAGCCCCAGACGCCGCCGTCGTCACTGACCTTGACCAGGGAATCGTGGCTCGACCAGAAAGCGGTCCCCGCCAGCGCTTCCCAGTCGCTGCCCAGCAGGTACCCCTCGACGATTTCGTCATTATAGCGCCAGATATCCCCTTTGACTATGGGGTCGGGCATATAGGTGACGTAAATCAGGCCGTTTCCGGTAAAGGGAGTGGAAGACCCCGGCCTCCATTTATCATTTTTAGCCATAGCCGTTGCGGGAACGGCCAGTGTCAGGACCAGGACAAGTGCCAGGCAGATGAGCAATAATCTCTTTTTCATTTTTACCTCCTCGGTATAACTTTTTTATCCGGTATAGCGGCCCCGGCCGGTATCAGAGCCGCCCGTTATTTGATAAAATTCTCCTCACTTCACGGGTTCCATGGTATGTTCCTGATTGGCGGCTGCCACCGCCATAATCTGGTCGAAGGCGGTCTCATCCTTTTCCAGGATACTCAGACAGGCATCTACTACCTGAGGGTCGTAGAGGACTCCCTTGCCTTTAGATATCTCCGCCAGAGCGCTTTCCAGACCGAGGGCCGGACGGTAGGGCCGGTGGGATGACATAGCCTCGACAACGTCGGCTACCCCCAGAATCCTGGCCTCGATGATAATATCATCATCGGAAAGACCGCCGGGATAACCCGAGCCGTCCAACCGCTCATGGTGCTGTAGAATCGCCTCGGTAACCGGCCAGGGGAAGTCTATCTTCTGGAGGATTTCGTAGCCGACCTGGCTATGGTTCTTGATTATACTGTATTCGTAGGCGCTTATCTTGCCGGGTTTGCTGAGAATTTCCGTCGGTACCGCCACTTTCCCGACATCGTGGAGAAGTCCGGCGATATGAATTCCCATTACCTGCCACTCGGTCAGTTTCATCTCCCTGCCGATAGCCTTGGCCAGCTCGGCTACCCGCCGCTGATGGCCGGCGGTGTACGGGTCGCGACTTTCTACCACCAGAGATACAGCGTGGATAACGCCGTCCATGGCCTTCTCCAGTTCGGAATGCTTCTGCTTGATATTTGCGTAACGATTGGCGTTATCGATATTAGCGGCCACATCGGTTGAAACCCTCTGTAAAAGCCGTCTTTCTTCATTGGTATACGGCTCCCGGGTAGATTTGCTGCTGAGAAGCAGCATTCCGGCCAGGTGCCCGCTGTTCCGTATCGGCACCAGAAGCTCAATCCTGTTATTATCCAGGATCTGCCGGTCACCGGAGGTGAGGCTTATCAGCGATGGAATAACCTCCATTTCCAGGTTATCGATGACCTTATTCTGCTGCTGCATGGTGGTTACGAGCGGACTGTTCGCGGGGAAATACAGTTTCCCGCGGCTCTTTTGACCGGAGAAAGCATAAGTGGAGTAATGCCCCGTGGCCGGTGAAGGCAGCAGTAGATAGACACCGCGACTCTGCATACCGTTGGACACCACGTCAACCAGCGATGATGATATCTGCTCCAGATCGAGGTCGCCTTTCGTTTCCAGGGTAAACCGTTTGAGCGTCTGGATATGGTCGTACCTTTCCCGGAAAAACCACCTGTCGACCGTTTTCTGTAAACGCGAAAATACCGGCTGAAATATAAATGCGGCGCAGAAAACAGCCACCATAGTAAGGGTTATGGAGATGGGGCTCATGAAATCATGGAGGAAATAGCTCAGCAGGTAGATAAGGCTGCCGAAGCCGCCGAAAAGCAGCAGACTCGTCAGGGAAAACGTTATCCCTTTGCGGAGCACCACCCTCATTTCCAGCAAGTTGTGTCTTAACATGCCCATGGTGGCAATAACGCAGAACAGGATATTACCGATGATACCCAGGGGATACATGCTGATTCCCAGGACCGGCAGGTAATCGGTGGTGGCCCCGGTAAACATGGCGATGATGCCGGCCAGGACATACTGGTCGCGGACTTTTTCATCGAATACACGGGTCTTCCGGCCATGACTTATCAGCAGCATGGCACTCCGTACCAGGGGCACATAGGCGCATAATACGTAGAGAGGAAACAGCGGCCCGATGACCGGGGCTTTGCCGTACCACATCATCTGCATATCGCTGACCACCAGTCCGGTGGGAATCAGGACCAGAGTTGCAATATAAGCCGTCATCAGCGGATATAAAAAATACTTTTTCGGTCGTCTGCCGGTAAAAGAAATAGTAAACCAGTAGAAGAATAAAGAAGCGCTCAGTATCGCCATGAATACGATTTTTTCCCAGAGTAAAGCTGACTTCATATCCGGGCTGAGGCGCATCATGAAGATAGAAAAGCCCCAGAAAGCCATGAAGACAAGGAAGAAAGCGAAAGGCCGCCGGGCAATATGGCGTTTGCCGCTGACCATCAGAACGATAAGCAGCCCCAGACAGAATATCATGGCGATTATGGGTATAAGCAGATACGTACTCAAACTTACACTCCCCTAAACCACAAATTTTTAAGCATATTATTATCACCTGATGGGTACGGCAGGCTTATCTCCCGGGCTGAGCAGTTCAGCGATAGTTACATCGGATGCATTGACTCTCGGCGGCTTTCTCTGTGCCAGCGCCGACCCGCTTTTCTGCTTCTCGTCGTAGTAATCCTTGAAAGTACCGGGACGCAGCGGGGTAACTTCCAGCGGCCGTATCTCCATCATCGCCGCCAGGTCGTGATAGCCCGGGTCCGCTTTGGTCAACTCATCATGAACCAGAGCGGCCAGTCCATCTGCCGGACTACCGTTAGTAAGCTCAACATAAAGGTGAAGCGTCGGCTTCCCGCCTTTGATTTCTTTGCGTATTACCCAGTCCTCATAATCGATGCGGGCGTTGGCAATCGCCTGCATCACTGTTTTTTCGCTCACCCGCGTGAAACCGGCGATGTCAATCAGGTCATCCGCCCTGGCTTCGAAGACCATCTGCGGCAGGCAAATCCCCGCCTCGGTATCTTCCATGGCGGTAATACGCACCAGGTGCCCCAGACGGTACCTGATAAACGGCATACCGAAGAAACTGGTGATGACCAGTTCGTAACGCTCTCCGGGCTTGACCTCGGAAAGAAGTACCGTACGCGGCTCGTAGAAAGCGTCTTTCCGGCTTTTCTGCCATTCGGTCTCGGGTATAAATTCGAAGAAGTTGGCATTAGGAACAAAGGTCATGCCGCGCCTGGTCCAGCTCTGGACAGCGATGATACCCGCCTCGGTACAGGCGTGAAACTCGTAGGGATAAGCCCCCCAGTCTTTATATACCTGGTCCCGGTAGATGCCGGTATCGATTCCCCAGCCGATGAGGGCTTTGACCGGCCACAGGTCTTTGGGCAGCATAGGTCGGTTCTCCAGCTTACTCCGCAGATACGCCCGGGAAATTCTCATCAGCTCTCCGGGATGCATCATGTGCCGGGACAGGCTGTTTTTCCCCCGGGACATCTGATTAAACTCGTTGCCGGTCTTCACCAGGACACTGGTCATGGCAATCATTATATCCACGCCGGTCCTCAGCGACATCTCGAATCCCCTGGTTATCTTCTCCCGGAAATCCATGTTGTCATGTATATCCGGGGGCATTACCGACCGTAGGTTGAAAATTCGGCTCGCCCCGGTGGCCAGTATGCCGGATAGATAAGGCGCCGGAGCCACATTGTAGAGGACGCGGTCGCCTTCAACGAGGGTACTCTGGCCCCTCTGCCGTGAGCAGGCCAGGATAAAGACAGACATCAGGTTATCCAGTGCCCGCTTGTAGGCTTCGGATGTATAGGGAACCCTCCGGCAACCGCCGTCAGCGCCCGAGGTGCTGGCCCAGACATGAGGTTCCTCGGGCAGTGCTTCTCCACTATCGGAGTTCAGCTCCGGGAGATAATCTTCATATTCGGTGAGAGGTACATAGTGGCGGTACTCATCGATGCTGGCGGGAATCTTACTCCCGATTAATTTTTTCCCTATGGGAGAGTGAACGGCTTTTTCCAGTTGCTGGAACAGCAGCGATTCTTGAACGGACATGAATTGCGTCAGGTCAAGGTCAAGAAATCCGCAATACTTAAGCCATACCCTGTCATATTCGGACATTACTACAGGGTATTTGGTATTCTCCATTGGGCTTCCCTGGCTAACAGGGACATGTGTTTTCATCAGTTGACCGGTCATTTTCAGCCCCCTTTAGGTTTCAGTCCAAGTGTAAGAGAAAAATATCACCGGAAAATCACAATCCGACCACGAATGTTACCAAAAACATCACAAAGGACAAATGGCAACAAGCATATTACACTCGCGCTGTTTGTTCTCATTGTCGGGGGGGCGATGCCGTCAAAACTGCTGACTTGACAATAGGAAGGCTACTATTGTAGATTTGTATAGTATTGTGTAAAATGTCGCTTTTTTTAGTGCATTTCCATCCCTGTTCAGCCGTGAATCACTTCTAATCTGCGCATCTGCGTAGCATAATCACGCACAAATTCTGATAAGGAGAGTGACCGATATGTCGGCAGTGAAAAGTAAAAAAGTTGACGTCAAGCCGGACAAAACAGTAATCAAAGCCCTGGCGCTGGGCGGTCTCCTCGGCGGCGGCGGTGAATGCGCCGTCGATGTAAAGGGCGGTAAAATCGTCAGGATACGACCCTTCCACTACGACTGGAAGTATGACCGCGAATCGTTCCGTCCCTGGAAAATCACCCGCAACGGCAAGCACTACCGTCCCCTTTTCAAATCCGTCCCCTCTCCATTCTCCCTGGCTTATAAAAAGAGGACTTTCTCGCCAAACCGCATTAAGTATCCCCTGAAGCGCGTCGACTGGGACCCCAATGGAGAGAGGAATCCCCAGAACCGCGGCAAAAGTAAATACGTGAGAATCTCCTGGGAAGAAGCCTCGACGCTTCTCGCCGGTGAGATTAAAAGAATCCATAAAAAATACGGTCCCCTGGCTATCCTGGTACAGGGCGACGGCCACGGCGAATGCAAGACCATCAACACTCCTCACGGCCACTCCGGCCGGCTCTTCGAGATGATGGGCGGC
>CAYNDI010000111.1:0-7528 GCA_964395955.1 uncultured Dehalococcoidaceae bacterium | reverse complement strand
ACGGCAACAAGGGCTTCGATGCGGCGGTCAGCGCCATCGAGATGGCCAACCTGGTGAAGGTTATCGGATAGTAACTCTGTTTTAGTCTTCCAAAGTACTCGGACTCGAGGGAGACCTAGCAAAAGCATTCCTATGCTTTTTATATCCGAGTTTGATTAGTCATACCAGGTCGTGTTACTCCGTGACCTTATAGACTATATCCCCCACCCTGACCCTGTCCGGGACCTTGATTCCCACGGAATCGCCCTTCTTGGCCACGGTAACGTTATTGTTGTCGATCTGCATCGAGGCGATTTCCATCTCGATATCGGTGGTGTGTCCCTTGATGTGAATCTTGTCCCCCACTTTCAGCGTCCCGGTCATATCGATTCCGGCGACTACCGGTCGGGCAAAGAAGTCCATTACCTTACCCACTTCCTTCTCAGCCATTTTTCCCTCCTTGGCGATTGATGCCGGGGTAAAACTACTCTTTGTATACAGGATTATACCCCTCGGTTTTGCATAAATCAAATGAGAGCAGAATCCCCTGAAAGTAGGAGTTGACAAGAAAATGCTCTCATGTTACTATATCGACTGGTGATATATCGAGCAACGATATATTATTGATATCAGGAAGGTTGTTCGAGTGGAACGTGATGATATAGAAAAATACCTGCCGCTGACGGAGTCCACATATTACATAATGTTGAGTCTCACCGGCGTCCTGCACGGCTACGGTGTAATGCAGAAAGTGGAGGAAATAAGCCGGGGGACGGTCAAACTCGGGCCGGGTACGCTGTACGGTGTCATTACCACGCTGGAAAAAGAGGGAATCATTGTTAAAGTGAAAGAAGCCGACCGCCGGAAGAGCTATACGCTGACGGAAAAGGGTAAAAAAGTACTTGCCGGTCAGATTAAAAGACTGGAAATAATGAACAGAAACGGATTAAGTGTCCGAAAGTACCTGTAAAATGATTTATTTGTAAACAGGAGAGTACGATGGCTAAAACGACCGTCAAGAAATTCAGGTGGTTCTGGGCCTGGCAGGATGAGAAAGAGGAGTCCTGGCTGGGCGAAATGGCCGGTAGGGGATACCACCTGGCGTCGGTAAGGTTGCCGGGAATTTATACTTTCAACGTGGGTGAACCTCGCAATATCGCCTACCGGCTGGATTATCAGCCATCTTTTAAAAAGGACCGGGATGAATATTTACAGATATTCAGGGATGCCGGCTGGGAACATATCGGCGAGATGTCCGCCTGGCAGTATTTCCGCAAGGAAGCCGCTCCGGGAGAGACGCCGGAGATATTCACCGATAACGAGTCTAAAATCAGTAAATACAAGAGATTGCTGGGTTATCTATGCATCTTTCTGGCGCCCATGTGGACAATTATTATTATACAACTGAGTGAAAACCCCTACCCGTGGGTGAAAGGTATTCAAATCTTTATCCTCATCGTAACTCTGTTCTTCATATATGCCATCATCAGGCTTTTATTGCGGATAAAGCGGCTCAGAAGTCTCTAGCTTTCTTCTATATACGATATTACAGGGAGAGAGGAAAGACGCACTCTCTCCTTTTCTCTTTACCCCGGTCCTAAAACATGATGTTAAAACGATAAAGTTGTATAATGACAACAAGTTTCACACAGCGGGAGAGAAGAAAGACATGGTCAACAAGAGTTTTGAAAAGCTGCTCGAGCCGGGATATATAGGGTCGGTCAAGACCAGGAACCGGATAATCAAGACCGGTGCCGGTGTTTTCATGTGGCACGAGGACGAGACCCATATGAACGACACCGTCCTGGCTTTCTACGAGTCGATGGCCAGGGGAGGCGTAGGCCTGCTGATAGTGGAGTCACCTACTATCGACTACCCGGCCGGCGCGCGCTGGCGACCGCGGTACCGTATCGACGACGATAAATACATCCAGGGCATCAGCGAGCTTGTCCAGGTAATCCACAAGCACGGCTGTCCCACTTTCATGCAGATGAACCACGACGGACCCTGGCAGGCGAATCTGTTCGCCGATCCGAATCCCCCGTTTAAAGGCCCGCCCATAGCCGCTTCGCCCGTGGTAATGAAATCGGAAAATGATTTCCACAACGAGATGCCCCGGGAGCTGACGATTCCGGAAATCGAGGTAATTATAGATAAGTTCGCCAGCGCCGCGGTAAGGGCGGAGAAAGCCGGGTTCGACGGGGTGGATATCAACGCCGCCAGCAGCCACCTGCTGCATAACTTTCTGTCTCCTTTCTGGAACCGGCGCCAGGATGAATACGGCGGAAGTCAGGGAAACCGGGCCCGCATCGTAACGTCTATCGTGAAAGAGATTAAAAAGCGCCTGGGTAAGGACTTTCCGGTGTCTGTTATTATGAATGCCGTTGAGTACGGCCGTATGGCCGGCATAAACGATGATAAGTGCCTGACGACTGAGAAGGCCAGGGAAACGGCCCGGTTGTTGCAGGGAGCCGGCGCCGATGCCATTCATGTCCGCAGTCACTGGATGGGGTACCACGTCGGCGCTTATCTTCCCGACCTGCTTTTCTATCCGGAACCACCCATCCCGATTGAATCATTCCCCAAGGAATACGACGCTAAAAACCGGGGTGCGGCCTGGAATGTAAATCTTGCCGCCGGGATAAAAGAAAGAGTTTCTATACCTGTCATGGTGGTAGCCAAACTCGACCCGGAGCTGGGCGAAAAAGCCCTGCGGGAAGGCAAGGCCGATTTTATCGCCATGACGCGGCGGCTGCAGGCCGACCCGGAACTGCCCAACAAGGTCGCCGCGGGGAGGCTGGACGACATCGCCCCCTGTACGGCCTGCGAGAACTGCCTGGGGAGCCGGCGATGCCGTATCAATGCCTTCATGGGGCAGCCTTATAATACGGTGGAAAAAGCCGATAAAAAGAAAAAGGTGGTGGTGGTGGGGGCGGGACCGGCGGGACTGGAAGCTGCCAGGGTAGCCGCCCTGCGGGGACATGATGTTATCCTTTACGATAAGCTGACAAAACTCGGCGGGCTGCTGCCCATCGCCGCCATGGTAAAAGGGACGGAGCTCGAAGACCTGCCGTCGATGGTCAGCTATTTCCAGCGCCAGCTGACTAAACTGGGTGTGAAAATAGAGCTTGGAAAGACCGTTACCCCGGAGACCATTGAGGAAATCAAGCCGGATGCGGTGATACTGGCAAATGGGGGTCTGCCCACCATTCCGGGGATACCGGGAATCTATAATTCTAATGTGGTCAACAACGCCGACCTGCACCGGAGGCTGAAATCCTACTTGCGCTTCATGAGCCCTGATACTTTGAGGTGGCTCACCAGATTCTATCTGCCCATCGGGAAAAGGGTGGTTATCATCGGGGGAAGCCTGCACGGCTGCGAGCTTGGGGAATTCCTCACCAAGCGGGGCCGGCGGGTAACTATCGTGGAGAAGTCCGATAGGCTCGGTGAAGGGATGGTCGACGTTATCCAGGGGTACCTCTTTGCCTGGTTCCGCCGGAAAGGCGTGACCCTCATAAGCGGTGTCAGGGAATACGTGGAGATAACGGATAAGGGGCTGACGATAGTCAACAAGGACGGCGAAACGCAGACCCTGGAAGCCGATACCGTCATACCCGCCCTGCCCCTGATGCCCGATATGGGACTCTATGAAAGCCTGAAAGATAAAGTGCCCGAGGTGTATGCCGCCGGCGATTGCCAGGAACCCCTCCTGATAGCCGATGCCATCGGGACCGGGCATAAAGTGGCCCGGAATATATAGTAATAAATAACGTCGCCGGGAAGGAGAAGGGGAGAAATGGCCGAAAAGAAATACGCGAAAAACATCCTGACGGAAGATTTGATGCCGCCGCAGCCCGCCGAGGCAATCGAGATGATGGAAGAACAGGCGAAAGCGGGGAGAACGCTGGACAGGACATTGCTGCTGGGGATACAGGACTCGATAGTGAAGGGGGCCTTTTTCTCGGGCTGCGAATGGCTGTGGGAGCTGACGGGCAGCGGGCCGGTCAGCATCGAGACCACCCACACCCATGACTTCGACGAGATAATCGGCTTCGCGGGTTCCAACCGGCAACACCCGCGCGACCTCGGCGGGGAAATCGAGTTCTGGATGGACGGCGAACCTTACACGCTGACCAAAACCTGCTATATCTTAATACCCAAAGGCGTCAAGCACTGCCCCATCGTTTTAAAGAGAATCGATACCCCTATTTTCATGTTCGAGTCGGGAAATAATACCGTTTACGAAAAGTTGAAATAGTCCGTGTCTATAAAAAAGAAAGGGGAAAAAATAATGGCTAAGTGGGATAAGAAATACTTCGTTACCGACCTTAAAGACGTGGTTGGCGCCGCACCCTGGTCGCCCGTATACGCGGACCACGAGGCGAGGCGCGTTATTTCCCTGGATGGTGATGTACGTAAGGACGCTTTTTACATGGAAACGGCCTGGTTCTTACCGGGCGACTGGCCGGAGAAAACCAAAGGGGACAAGACCAAGACCATAGGGGCGCACACCCATGACTTCGATGAGGCCATCGCCTGGGTGGGCACCGACCCCGATGACAGGTACAACCTCAACGGGGAAATAGAGTTCTGGATTGACGGTAAGCAGAATTTCATCGATAGGAGCTTTATCGCTTTTATACCGGCGGGAGTTGAGCACGGGCCGATAAACATCCGAAGGATAGATAAGCCTATGTTCCACTTTACGGCGGGGATGGGGAAGAAGTACACGAAGTAAGATAGTATTACCATAAATGTTAAATAGCATTGGTTAATGGGGTGAAGAACCGGCAGAGGAGGCTTTATGAACACCGGTAAGTTTAAAGCTGCCGCAGTAATACTCTTTCTTATCGCGTTAATAACGGTTTCTATTCCGATTCCGGCCATGGCCGACGGAGGCCCGGCGGTCTATTTTGACCTGTGGGAAAACCTTAAAGAAGGACAGCAGGTTGCCGTCGTCACCATTTTGAACCAGGACCATGCCCGGGTAGACCTCTTTATATCTATCCTGGATAATACCGAGCAGTCCCACGAAATCGTCTTTTTCGTACCCCTGGGCATGAAGACTTCCGGCTTTAGTGCCGTCGAAAAGAGACTTCTTGACTTCGATGAACGGGCTACCCGGCACCTGGATAAAATCATCCGCGACAGCGCCACCAGAAAACAACGCGCCGTCCAGGTACTTTTTTCCGGGGCGTTATTCACGAATGGTGCGTTACTCGTTCCTTTATGGGCTCCGGTACTGCTGACCGGATGCGGAGCGGCGGAGCCACAACCGGATATAACCCTGCAGACAGAAAGCTCGCAGATAGCCGTCTATGGAATCGAAGAAGACACCAATCTGGATGCATTAATCCAGACTACCGGTTTAGCCCCCTCCGTCGTCGAAACCCTGTCCCGGCTCAAGGGGCAGCAAATTGCCGTAATTACAATGCAGACCAGGCCCTTCGGACAGGCGGGAGATGGTGCCGGGTCGGGTGAACGATACAGCGAGCCCGGACTACACCTGTCATGGCAGACCGCCCTGATGCCTGCCGAATCGGGTACGGCGTATTCCTATCCGCTGGGAACGGGTGCCGCGTGGTCGAAACCGATAGAGTTGACCCGGGTGTACGTGGTCGCTCCGAGCGGTATGGACTTCGACGTTGAATACCCGAAACTGGGTTCCGACCAGTCCGGCTACGATATCATCGAAGGAGCGCATATAACGAATTATTTCAAGATACCCTCTTACGCAATTGACGAAGCCAGAGGCGATTTCGGGAGAGTATGGCGGGCCACGTATACGCAGAGCAATGCCGCCGAGGATATCATTATCACCGCCAAACCTCAATCGACCTACAGCCGGTTCCTGGCCGGTGTCGAAGAATCGGCCATAGCTTCTTCTTTATTGTTTGCGTTTCTAGTTGGGCTGTTGGTATGGACGCTGGCCTGGTATTTCCTCATGCCCCGCTTCCTGGGCTTTGGCTCAAAGCGGCATTCCAATTTAGCCTGGTATGTAGCATTGATATATCCCGGCATCAACATCGTATTCATGGTATTTCCGGGGTCGGTATTTTACCTGTTCTTCCTGCTGGGGTTGCCCCTTCCATCTCTACTCGGGGTATTCCTGATACTGGGAGGCGCGATAATCGGCTTGTTTGCGTTGATTCACGGAAATAAACTGGGCGTACGCCGGGGCAGGGCAGTGGGGGCGTTTGTCCTGACCAGCCTGTGCGGCAGCGCGGCTTATTTAGTCCTGGCGGTGGCTTTCGCCAGGATTATCAACGTGATTTGATAAAGAATCCCCCGAAACCTTTTTAGTAATTCGAGGGACTCTAGCTTTAAAACTGGCAGCGGGGGCTGGTCAGTGAAAACACAATCAGAAGACTGCATACCTCTGTATCATATATGCAGCCTTCTTGCACTTCACTAAAGGTTACATTCTACTTGATTGTTTATCCCGTCATCGAATATAGAGCCTAATCATTATAAATATAAAGTAGAAATATAAATCTGACTGTAATTTTCCGATAGGATTAAGCTGAGAAGCTTTCTAGGCTGGCTAAAACTGAAATACTTTGTTGTTTACCCTGATGAATTGCTGCGGCGTGTTTGCTTGGCTTTTTGCATTTATAATATGCAACACAGATCTAAAAAAGTGATTGCCATTTTCTCATGATCTCTTCCTGGTATTGATTACTAAAGCGAGATGTTACCGGAAACTTGTCACGACGTTCATAGGGCCAGCAAGCATCAATGATTACCCTGTCGTTAAGTATTGAGGGTTTCTGTCCAGGGATGACCGTTTTGGGACGCTTAGCCTTTGTTTGTATGTTGCTGATAACCTGGACATTGCCCAGATTTGCTCTGCCAGCTATCGCCCAGAGCACGTCCTTCTCATTGGTAATATCAATATCATCATCTACAACTATTGTGAATAGTCCCGCAAAAGTATTAGCCCGACATGACGCAGCGGCCAGGGCCGCTTGTTTGGCATGTCCGGAATAAGCCTGCTTTATGGAAATTACCTGATAGACCGGCCATATAAATCCTAAACCGAACCAGACACCAGTTACGTCAGGTATACCGGCATATTCCAGCACGTTCCAGATTTCTGCCGCCATCACCGGGATGGTGAAGGGGAAGGGGATATGTGCTTTCCATGGCACGACACCAAGTATAATGGGGTCATTTCTGTACATAATGGATTTGACTCTCATTACCGGATGCGGAGCCGAATTGTAGGTCCTGTTCCACTCCCCGAACGAACCATCGTCTCTATTTTCCATTTCAGAAGGGGGTGGTATCTCCCCTTCGAGCACTATCTCCGCTCCAGCCGGAATGGGTAAGTCCGTTATATTACCCCGTACCACCTCGACCGGCTTGCCATGTATCGCGCCGGTGAAATCATATTCGCTCTCGCCTACTCCTGATAGCGGGCTGCCGGCAGCCATAAACAGGACAGGGTCCATGCCGCAGACAATAGCCAGAGGGAAACTCTCGCCTCTGCTGTGGTGTTTCTCCATCATAAGCGTTCCGTGCTTACCCGGATTCAGGCCGACAC
>CAYNDI010000110.1:0-7675 GCA_964395955.1 uncultured Dehalococcoidaceae bacterium | reverse complement strand
ACTAAAGTAATCTTGGTCGGCATTCTCCCTTGTGTTATGATGCATACCGTATGAGGACGTTTAAAAGCAAGTACCAGCAGGGCGACCTGAAAAAGAAGTGGAAAATCCAGCAGTGCCAGAGTGAGAAGGTCTATTTCGACTATCACAAGGACTGCCAGAACTGCGAGGGCAGGTCATACTGCTACCGGGAGAGGTTCCAGCCCTACTATGTCAGCGTGGAAAGCAGCATGCTGATATTCGCCGATAGCTTTGAGAACGCCAAGGAGTACGCCCAGAAGGGGCACGGCTGGCTGATAGAACGCGAGAGTATCGACGGCATGCCGGTAGTAGTCAAGGTCAAAGAGGATAAAGTGACCTTTAAACCTGATATCGAGCACTAGACGGTTTCCCCGATAATATCCCTGAAAATAACCTGCGAAGGCACAACCAGCGTGCTTTCTTTTTTTGTATCTAGTCGTCCCAGCCGGACTTGGCGCCATAGGGCAGCGACGTCATATTAGCTTCGATTTCCCGGATTTTGCCGTTGACGACCTTGAACAGCTCGCTGACAACCACCGTAAAAGGCCGCCGGGCGATGGGTATCATCTCCACGGTGCCGATGCCGGGGACTTCGACGGATTTTACGGTGCCCTTGTGGTGGAACATGAACGTCCCGAACGTGATGCCGCGCTCCTCGTCGACGACGGTAAAGCGCCGCGGCTCTATCGAGGTGATGTAGGCGAAAGACTTGGAGTTAATCTGACCGCGGCAGTCCAGCGGCATCGGCGGCCTCTTGGGGTCACGGGGAAACAGGTCGGGATTATTGGTTGTCTGCATACCGTTTTCCACACGGTTGCATTCATCCCAGAGGGGGACGATATCGCCGTCGTCCCGGACCAGTCCTTCGAAATAGAGGTCGGACACGCGTACCATTTCTTCCCGGGAGACACGCTCGGACGGCTTGAGGGCTTCCAGGTAAAGCTGTTTGGGCTGGACGAGGTTCTCGACGGGTATGGGACGCTCTCCTCCCCGGACGACGATGTTTTCAATCTCGGTTATCAGCCCGCCCTCGATTTTAAGACGGGACGAGATAATGATGGGAAAGCTGTTTTCTTTCATCAGCCCGAAGAGGCCGACCTGCCCTCCCTGCGGGTCGCAGACATACAAACGGTAGGTGGGCAAATCGCTGGCGGTAGCCCCGAGTCCCTCCCCTACCGGCAACGGTATGGTATTTTCCGTGTGTTTTACTTTTTTAGAAAGCGGCAGACGGGCTGGCTCGTGAGCGACGAGTGCCTCCAGGTACCGGTTCATGATTCCTTCTAAAGAAGCGCGGGTAGGTGAAGTCATTTAAATATC
Source organism: uncultured Dehalococcoidaceae bacterium (assembly GCA_964395955.1). Classification (GTDB taxonomy): domain Bacteria; phylum Chloroflexota; class Dehalococcoidia; order Dehalococcoidales; family RBG-16-60-22; genus CAYVPT01. Next base: position 6,340 of record CAYNDI010000110.1, on the reverse strand, counting down.
CTCCTTGAATTGCTAGTAGAAATATAGTCGTTTTTAAATATAGAAGTCAAAAGGCAATGGCAGGTGGCGCGTCGAGAACAACGGCGAACAGGTTCAGGCTTCATTTCCTTCCTTGGCTCGCAGCGATTGTATCATCTGCATCATTAAAGATACTTCGCTGTCGTTCATCTTTTCTATGTTGTCGAGACGGCTCTTGATTTCAGATATAACCGTGGCTTTCAGATCATCTGTTTCGACTCTTCTTTTTATTCTCGACTCTACCAGTGTGGCGCTAACCTGCGATATGAAAGCCGCCATAACGCCTATGCCGACTACCATTAAAAGCATCCCCATTATCCTCCCCGCGATACTTTCGGGCACAATATCTCCGTAGCCTACCGTTGTAACCGTTGAGATACTCCACCAGACGGCGTCCGAGAAGTTGGTAATCTGGGCTTCCCTGGTGCCGCTCTCGAGGACCAGCACTACCAGGGCACTTATAAAGATAATGCTGACGGTAATGCCCAGTAACGCTATCAGGTTGCTGCGCAGCCAGAACCCGCCCGACCTGGATAACACACGCCTCATTCTGGACAGGAGTATAAATACTCTGATCAGACGTAAAAAGCGGAACGCCACCGATATGGCCGGTATCGTACCCAGGCCATATAAAGCCATGGCCGGAATCATCGCCAGTATCTCATAGCTGTTTGATTTTATGAAGCCTGCTTTATTCTCGCTGGCTTTTAGCCTCTGTAAAAAATCGGCGGCGAACACAAGGCAGATTACCAGGTCGGCGGCATATATACCCCAGAGTACTCCCTGGGAAACCGTCACTATCGACTCTACGGCTACCAGAATGATGGAAACGATGGCCAGTATCCCGATAATTACTTCGACAACATGTTTCTTTTGCATCATAAATCTCCTCATCAGGCGGTTTATTGGATTATAATACAGGCACGAATTATCATCAATTCATCATGGAGATAAGAAGAAGGCTGGCCTTTCGGCCAGCCCCCTTCTCATAAATCCTAATGCTCCAATTAATTAACTGTTCAGTATATCCATCGCCTCATCGAGGTAGGCTTCCATCAAGTAAGGTATGCCGGTCACTTTGGCGCATTCCTCGGTCAGGGACATCAGTTCTTTTCGCGTAATCGCCGGGAGGCTGAAGCACCGCGCGCCGGCCATAAGCTGCTGGAGTCCTACCCTTATCTTCTCGCTGTAGCTGTAGATGCCGATGGCTCCCAGCGGGATATTCTTGATTTCTTTAGAGCCGACGATGTTCTTGACATCCTCATAATTGACAAAGATTTCTTCGACGGTTGAGCCGTACTGGCTGACAGTTTTAGGCAGCTTACCGTCCTTGAGCCACAGAGCGATGTTCTTGCCCACCATGCCCGGAATCATCAGGGCGCGGCCCATGCAGACCGCCCTGACGAACGGCGCGCCGAGGGCTAAAGCCTTGAAGACGCCGTCCTCGCTGCTGAAAGCGCCCGCTAAAGCGATATCCGGCACCCTCTCACCCTTGTCGGCCAGCTTCTGACAGAAATCGCAAGCGGCGGCGTGGAGGTAAAGGCTGGGCATACCCCACTCCTCCATCATGCGCCACGGGCTCATCCCCGTGCCGCCGGGGGCGCCGTCGATGGTCAGCAGGTCGATTTTGGCCCGGGAGCTCCACTTGATAGCCATGGCCAGCTCGCGCAGTCCGTAAGCGCCCGTTTTCAGGGTAATGCGCTTGAAACCCATATCGCGCAGTCGCTTGACCTCGGCGTAGAACTCCTCTTCCCCGATAAAGCCCAGTCGACTGTGCCTCTCGAATTCCTTGATAGCGCCGTCTTTAAAAGCCGCCTGGTTGACCGTATTGGAGGGGTCCGGGGTAACGATATAGCCGCGTTTCTGGAGTTCCAGTGCCCTCTCCAGGCTGTTTACTTTAATCTCCCCGCCGATACACTTGGCGCCCTGCCCCCATTTCAGCTCGATGGTCTCCAGCTTATGCTTCTTATGGACGTATTCGGCCACGCCGAGTCTTGTATCCTCGACATTCATTTGCACGAGGAGTTCACCATAGCCCTGGTGGTAACGCCGGTAGGTCTCGATGCGCCGGTCCATATCGGGAGCCAGCGTCACTTTGCCCTTGGCGTCCCGCTCCAGCCTGGGGTCGATGCCGCAGGTGTTCTCGCCGCAGACCAGCGTCACGCCGCTGATGGCCGCGCCCACCGCGAAGTGTTCCCAGTTTTTACGGGCAATCTCGGTGGAACCCAGGGCGCCGGTAAAGATGGGCACTTTCATTTTGACTTTGATATCCCAGCCGTAATCCGTCTCGGTGCTGACCGAAGGGAAGGTGGCCGTATCCGGGTCGCCGACGACGCCCTCGGGCAGACCTCGGGCACCCAGGGCGTACCCCTGGATATTCAGGTGAGAGTAATCAACTGGATAGTCTTTATCACCTCCGGCAGTGACCTCGCCGAACGGCCCGGGGTATATCAACTCCCGACCGCGGAAGGTCGCCTTAAAGACTTCGCAGTTACCGGTACAACCGTCGATACAGCGGGTACAGATTCCGCTCATCGGCGATACGTTCCGCGAACGATTGGCAGTACGGGTGGCATCATTGGCATTGGGTCGCTGCAGGTTCATGGTTTTCTCTACTCCTTTTCGTATAATTATTTAAATACGCTTTGAACGTGTGATTTCAGACAGAAACCTGCCAGAACCTCACCAGGTCCCGGTAATCAATCACAGCATCATGAAAATTGACCAGGTCCTGGTATTCCATGACCGTGCTCATCGCCAGGTTATCTGCTTCGATGCCGGTTTCTTCGACAGCCGCTATCGGGTTCAGGCCTCCGAGCAGAATTATCCCCGCTTTATTTACTCCCACCGTAATCTCGCAAACCGGCTCACTCATCTCTCCCATAACAACGACTCCCTGAAAACCGGCCTGCTGCATATCGGCGATGGTCTTTTCAGCCACGGGTCGGCACAAGGAAGGTATTTCCCTGAAATTGGCCAGCACCTCGCCTTCACCATGACTGATAACCTCTTTAACCGAGGTCATCCTGGCCTTAATGAATATAGTCGAAGGGTCCAGGGAACAGCCGGTATAGTCGATAAGCTCAACGAACCGGTGTGCCTGGTGATTCTGCATCTGCAGTATCCCGCCGAAACGCGAGTCCATGGGAATACCGGCCTTCAGCAGAACCCCGTTGAAAACAACGCTGCAAACGGTGGCCAGCCCCATCTTGCCCCGGGGAACCGTTACTTCGCCAAGCTGTTTCCCTTCGGATGCCACGGCCACCAGACTGCTGGTGCAGAGACCGGCATCAAAAGCAGGCTTCATAGCTTTCAGGGCTCGCTCGAAGTTGTCCTTATGAAAAAGCGAGACATTAACCGGCACCAGACCGCTGAGTTTTTCGCAGTTAAAAGTGGTACGGAAGGACAGGGTCTCGATCCTCGAGATGGCAAAACCCACCTTGTCTTTGACCAGCGCCGACCTTACCTCGGCGAGACCTTTTTCGGTGAGTTTCCGGCCGTCACGCTTGCCGACCAGGCTGGTTAGTCCTCTCTCATCCATCAGTTTGAGGTGGTATCTCACCGCCCTCTCGCCAAGTTCGAGACCGTAGTCTTTCAAATGATGCGCGATGACCCTGGCGCCAACAGGTACCGGAGAATCACTCAGGATTCTCATTATGGCGATTTCTTTTCTCTCTACGCTTTGCGAATTAAAAGCCATATAAATACGATAAGGTAATAGGAAACCGTTTACCGTATATCATTCTATATTTTATATATAAGTTTGTCAAGACTTTTTTACTATAAAATTATAGCGCTTGTTTACCTTGCCTCAGGGAGGTTATAATGAAACCATTCACAGCATAAAGGTCGTTATTCAGGAATGCTTAATATAACGCTTATTAATCCCCCTCAATTTACCCGGTATCCCCAGCCTCCCATCGGCCTGGCCTTAATCGCGGCTATCCTGGAAAAAGAAGGATACACGGTAAAGCTGATTGATGCCAATGCTTTGGAACTCCAACCCGAAGATGTGGCTACGATGGTCGCTGACACCGACATCGTGGGGATTACCGCCATGACACCCACTATCGGTACTGCCTTAAACATCGCCCATTATGTCAAGCAGGCGAACCCTAAAATAAAAACAATCATGGGCGGGGCCCACCCTACCCTCCTGCCCGGGGAAACGTTTAGTGCTTCTCCGGCTATCGATATCATCATCAGGGGCGAGGGTGACGCCACCATTATCGATTTACTACACGCCCTCGAGGAAAAACAGCCGCTGGACAGCGTCGCCGGCATCAGCTACCGGAGCGATAATCAGGTAATTCATACGGCGGACAGAACATCAGGGGTGGATATCGATTCGCTCCCCTTTCCCGCCTATCACCTGCTACCGCGGCAAAAGTACCGGCCGCACCCGCCGCACGGCATGGCGATGCCCTTCGCCGCCATGGTGACCAGTCGCGGCTGCCCCTATCGCTGCGCCTATTGCTCCAAGCCCGTCTTCGGCAGTCAGTTCCGGGCGCAGAGTCCAGCACGCGTAGCCGAAGAAATGGCCTACCTCAAAGACAGGTTCGGCGTGAAAGAGATTGCTTTCTACGACGATTCTTTCACGCTGGACAAGAAACGCGTCTTTGCCATTGCGGAGACGATAATCGAGAAAGGACTGAAAATAGCCTGGACATGCGAGACCAGGGTCAACCTGGTGGACAGAGAGCTGTTAAAATACATGAAAGAAGCCGGCTGTTATGCCGTCGCCTACGGTATCGAATCGGCCTCGCCGGAGATAATCAAGACCCTGCAAAAAGACATTACCCTGGAACAGGTGAATGACGCCGTCCGTGACAGCCGGGAGGCCGGCCTGCAGGTAATCGGCTACTTTATGCTCGGTTCCCCCGGCGAAACCCCGGAGACAATACGGCAGACCGTCGACTTTTCCAAAGAGTTAAAAGTGGACTTCGCCCAGTTTTCGGTGACCACTCCTTTTCCCGGTACCGAGTTATACGATATCTACATGCAGGACAATCAGGAAAGCCCTGCCTGGGAGAGTTTTATTTATGCGGGAACGGATAACCCCACCACCCCCGTCTTCGAGAGTGACAATCTAAGCCGTGATGACCTGAAAAACTGGATAAGGCACGCCTACCGCCAGTTTTATCTGCGCCCGTCCTACCTGTGGCAGCGCCTGCGCCGCTGTACTTCCTGGCGGGAAATCAGGATGAACCTGAAGGGCTTCGGAATGCTGCTGAAGAGTGTTTAAGGCTCTTGCGACCATCGTCGCTCTTGAACGTACTTTAAGAAGTCGAGCTTTTCCAGTTTTTGGAAGTTATGTCGAGCGTCCACCCAGCGCATCGTGCCGGAGCGGCCGCGCATAGCGATTGACTGTGTCTGCGCCCCGCCGCTGAAATACCGTACCCCTCTCAATAAATCGCCGCTACTGACACCGGTGGCGGCAAAAAAAACATCATCGCTGCAAATCATGTCCTCGGTCGCATAGACCTTTTCCATGTCCTCTCCCCGTTCGATGGCGGCCTGTTTTTCTTTTTCATTGCGCGGCCAGGGTTTGCACTGCATGTCCCCTCCGATGCAGCATATCGCCGCGGCAGCCAGTACCCCCTCCGGTGTTCCGCCGACTCCCATCAGTACGTCAACACCAGTCTCCGGTAAAGCTGCTTCGATACCGGCGGAAACATCGCCGTCGGAAATCAGTTTTACCCTGGCGCCGGCGCTCCTTATATCTTCCAGCAGCTGGGCGTGGCGCGGTCGGTCCAGCACCACTACCGTCACTTCGGAGACTTTCTTTTTCTTGGCTAAAGCTATGTTCTTCAGGTTTTCCGCTACCGGTGCGTTGATGTCGATGCAGCCCTTCGCTTCCGCTCCGGCCACGATTTTATTCATGTAGACAAAGTGACGCGGACAGTGCATCGTTCCCCGGGCGGAAAGTGCGACGACGGAGATAGCACCGGGCAGTCCCCGCGCCGTTAAAGTGGTGCCGTCAACCGGATCGACGGCGATATCGACTTTTGGCTCGGAACCATCGCCGATAGTCTCACCGATAAAAAGCATGGGGGCTTCGTCCTTTTCCCCTTCCCCGATGACCACGATGCCGTCCATGCGTACGAAGCCCAGGACATTACGCATGGCGGTTACCGCCGATTCGTCGACCAGGTGCTTGTCACCCCTTCCCAGATAGCGGGCGGCGGACATGGCCGCAGATTCGGTGACACGCACCAGTTCCATGGCAATATTACGTTCGATGGGCTGGCCAGTATTATTGTTAATCATATTATGTCAATTACTCTCCGCCATACCGGTGGTCGGGGTGAGAGGATTTGAA